>DASPSY010000088.1:0-31361 GCA_035623685.1 Gaiellaceae bacterium | reverse complement strand
CGGACGAGACGGCGACGCCGATGACGTCGACCGCGCCGCCGCCCGGACGCTCGACCGCCTGCCGCTCCGACAGGCGCTCGATCGCGCGCAGCCGGTTGCGGTAGCGCGCGGCGTCCTCGAAGCGCTCCTCGGCGGCCGCGTCCCGCATCTGCGCCTCGAGGCGCCGCCTGATCGGGCGATCGTCCCCCGACAGGAACTCGATCACCTGGTCGATGACATCGCGGTAGTCGTCCTGCGAGATGTAGCCGACACAGGGAGCGTGGCACCGCTCGATGTGGTAGTCGAGGCACGGGATGCCGCTGTGGCGGCCGGGCTGTGGCCCCTCGCACGGTCGGTACCGGAACACGCGGTTCAAGACGTCGAGCGTCTCGCGGACCTTCTTCGCGTTCGCGTAGGGCCCGAAGTAGAGGACGCCGCGGCGGTGCCGCTTGCGCGTGAACATCACGCGCGGGTACTCGTCCTCGAGGGTGACGGCGATGTAGGGGAACGACTTGTCGTCGCGCAGGCGGACGTTGAACGGCGGCCGGTAGCGCTTGACGAGGTTCTGCTCGAGGTGGAGCGCCTCGACCTCGTTCTGCGTGACGATCACCTCCACGTCGTCGACCCGATCAGGCAGCTGCCTGATCGCGGCGCGCGAGTCGAGGTTCTGCTGGAAGTACGAGCGGACGCGAGGCCGCAGCGACTTCGCCTTCCCGACGTAGAGGACGTCGCCGCGCTTGTCGCGAAACAGATAGACGCCCGGCTTCGCGGGCAGCAGCTTGAGCCTTTCTTCCAGCCGACCGGCCACGCCTTCAAGGCTAGTCCGGTCGGGAGGGGGAGCAGCGGCCCGGTCGGAGAAGCCGGGCCGCCTGGAGTCTCAGGATCGCCGACCTGGAAGTTTCTGGCGAGCCTCCCGAGCTACCTGCGGCGATAGCTTGGCAACGCGATCCTGACCTGAGTCAACATATCGGCCCGCACCGCCCGATGTCCTCCCCTGGACGGGTGATTCTTGGCGGTTTCCGCGGACTCCGCTACGGTGAAAGCGGGCCGATCGAGGCGGCCACCAGCTCCGTCGAGGGTTTTACCCTTTTCAACCGTGCGGCACTTCCGTCACCTGCTCCTTGTGGCCTGTCTGCTGGCCTGCGTGATCCCGGCCACGGCGGCCGCGTCCCTGACGATGCTGATCGGCGCTGCCGAGGACGAAGGGCGGAACGCCGACCCGGTGCTCTCGCAGATGAAGATGGACCTCGCCAAGGCCGCGGGCTTCGACGCGATCAGGATCACCGAGGTGTGGACTCCCGGCCAGACCGCACTGACCGCCGACGACCGCGCGGTGCTGGCGAACACGTCCCAGACCGCAACGTTCGACGGGATCACCCTGTTCGCGACGATCATGCCGTACGGGAGCAAGACGACGCCGCTGACCGCGACCGCGCGCCGCGACTTCGCCCTCTATGCGGCCGACGTCGTCCGGCAGGCGCCGGCGATCCGCGACGTGATCATCGGCAACGAGCCGAACATCAACCGGTACTGGCTGCCGCAGTTCAACCCGGACGGAACCGACGCAGCCGCTCCGGCCTACGAGGCACTCCTCGCGCAGACGTACGACGCGATCAAGAAGGTGCGGCCGAGCGAGGTCGTGATCGGTGGCTCCGTCTCGCCGCACGGGAGCGACAACCCGGCGCTGTCGCGGCAGACGCACTCGCCGACCGCCTTCATCCTCGACATGGGCGCCGCCTATCGCGCAAGCGGTCGGAAGAAGCCGATCATGGACGCGTTCGCCCTTCACCCGTACGGGGACAACTCGTCCGTTCCGCCGACGACCGCGCACCTGGACTCGACGTCGATCGGCGTCGCGGACTACGACAAGGTCGTGTCGCTGCTCGGCCAGGCGTTCGACGGAACCGCCCAGGCCGGCTCGAGTCTCCCCCTCTACTACGACGAGTACGGCGTCGAGACGCAGATCCCCGCGTCGAAGCTGAGCCTCTACACCGGGAAGGAGCCGGCCACGACGAAGCCGGTGCCCGTCGCAACCCAGGCGCTCTACTACGACGAGGCGCTGACGATGGCGGCGTGTCAGCCGAACGTGAAGGGCATGTTCCTCTTCCACGTCACCGACGAGACGGACCTGAGCCGGTGGCAGTCTGGCCTCTACTACGCCGACGACACGCCGAAGGCGTCGCTGCCGATCGTCAAGCAGACGATCGAGCAGATCCACGAAGGCGCCGTCGACTGCACGGCCTCGAACGCCATCGACGACGACGGCTGGGTGCTCGCGAGCGCGAAGCCGGCAAGGACGCCGGGGACCAGGGTGGGCAAGAGTCCCAAGAAGCCGAAGCCCAAGAAGACGGCGGCACCCAAGAAGACCACGCTCGCTCCCGCACGCATCTGGGAGCTGTTCGGCACAGGGCTGTAACTACAATCGGCTGCGTGAGCGGCCAGTACGTCGCCTACACCTTCTATCGCGTCGATCCAGCCTGGCGGCGGCTTCCGGTCGACGAGCGCGCCGCGGGCAAGGACGCGTTCGCGGAGGTCGTAGAGGACTGGAGCGGCCGGTTCGACGCGCTCAACGTCTACACCGTCACCGGGGTTCGGCCCGACAGCGACTTCTTCCTCTGGAAGATCACGGAGCGCTACGAGGATCTCGGCGAACTGGGCTCGGCGCTGAACGGAACACCTCTCGCGGCGTGGCTCGAGACGCCGTACTCGTACCTTGCGACCACCAAGGCGTCCCAGTACACCAAGGCGCGCCGGCCTCGCAAGGTGATTCCGAAGGGGTCGCCGTACCTCGTCGTCTACCCGTTCGTGAAGACGAGGCCGTGGTACGCGCTGCCCACCGAGGAACGCCAGCGTGCGATGGACGAGCACATGCGGGTCGGCGCGGAGTTCGAGTCGATCCACAACCACACCACGTACTCGTTCGGGATCGACGACCAGGAGTTCATGACCGTGTTCGAGTGCGACGAGCCGGCGGACTTCATGCACCTCATGCTGACGCTCCGCGAGAGCGAGGCGTCACGCTACACCGAGCGCGACACGCCGATCTTCGTCGGGCAGCACGTGAACATCCGCACGGCCCTCGCGGCGCTCGACGGCGCGTCTGCGCGCGTCGAGGCCTGACTACGCCTAGCGAACCCCGGAGGCGACCTGGTTGATCCGCTTGATGTGGCGGAGTCCAACGGCTGCGGGGACGAGCGGCAGCCAGAGGTTGAAGAAGCGGTAGGCGCAGACGGCGAGCACTGCGGTGGCGAGAGGAATCCCCGTCCACGCGAGCGCGAAGGAGACGAGAACCTCGACGGTGCCTGCCCCGCCGAGGGGCAGCGACCGACGCGTCAGCGCGTAGCCGGTGGCGTAGCCGATGAGGAGCGCCGCGAGGTTCGGGCTTGCGTGGAAGGCGCGCAGGCACGCCCAGAGGCAGCCGATGTCCCCCAGCCAGTACAACGCCGCGCCGAGGAAGGCACCAGCATGCTCGCGCGGCTGCGCCGCGAGACGGCGGAGCATGTGCAGGCCGTCGAGCCCGTGGCCGGCGAGATTGCGCCAGCCGCTCTCGCCGCGGACCCGGTCGCGGTACCCGAGCGCGAGCGCGGCGGCGGCGAAGCCGAGCGGGACGGCGATCGCCCACGGCAGTGTGAAGCCGAGGCTCGGGTGCGAGGTCCCGCGCGCGAGGATCACGATCGCGGCGACTGCGACTGCAGGCGCGAGCACCGCGTACTCGAGGAGCCCGAGGCCGACGACGCGCACACGGGCCTGCTGTGACGAAGCGCCTGCCTCCTCGAGCGCATGGCGGTCGACGACGAAGCCGCCGCGGATGACGAAGACGCCGAAGCCTGCGGCGACGATCGCGCCCGCGCGGCCCATCCCGATCCTCGGCCCGCCCTCGACCCTCGCGATCTCCCGGTACGCGACGATGTAGCCGAGATAGGCGGCGACCTCCATCCCGAGAGCCACCGGCAGCCACTCGCCGTCCACGTGCGCGCCGACGTCGAGCACGCGCTCGAAGCCGGCGGCCCAGGCGATCCCGATCAAGGCACCGAGCGCGAGCGATGCGCCGACGACGACCAGGATCCCGTGCTGGATCGGATTCCGTTCCAGGTGCGGGAGCGGACGGAGGACGGTCTTCAGGTTCAACGGTGTGTTCCTACGAATAGGTGTGGCGGTCTCGCCACACACGAAACATCGCAAACGCCGAGCACGCAATCACCCCAATGAACCCGAGTTCGTCGTAGCCCGAGATCCCGCGCCAGAAGAAGACCGCGAGGGCGGCGACGATCAGCAGGGCCGAGCCGTAGAACACGACCCGCTCGCGCGTGTCCCAGATGGAGATCTCGTCGCGACGCTCCCGCCAGACGAGGTACAGGAAGAAGGCGACCGCGAGGAAGAACGCGATCCGCAGCAGCATCCCGACGGCGACCAGAGTGCCGTAGAGGTTGAGCACCACGATCAGCACCGCGATCAGGGCGATGATCAGGAACCCACGAAGCGTGGGATTCATGTCACGAACGAGACGTCTCATGTGGCGGTCATGTACGCGCGGACCGCAAGCGCGGCTGCAACCAGGGTAGCTGTGCCGAACCAGAGAAGCCGCTTTCTGGGCTCGGACGGTGCGTACAGCCACGGCGACAGGGTGGCGAGGAGGGCAAGAGAGCCGTAGGCGTAGTGGAGGCGGTCGGCGGCGCGGCGATGATCGCCGAGGAGCAGCAGGCCCATGGCCACCTGGGCGACGAGCAGCGTCTGCGCGGCGGCCAGCAGCTGCGTGACGACGCGGCCACCCGAACCACGCCGACGGTATGCAACGAACGCGGCCACGGCGGACGCGATGCAGACGGCGATGACGAGGAATGCCCCGACGTGATGCGCCGTTAGCATCGCGAGCGCACCCTACAGGGAGGTTCCGTCAATGATCGAGGAAGGCAAGCCGGCCCCGGACTTCGAACTCCGCAACGACGCCGGCGAGACGGTGAGGCTCTCGGACCTGCGAGGGAAGCCGGTGGTCGTCTACTTCTATCCGAAGGACGACACGCCCGGCTGTACGACAGAGGCGTGCGAGTTCCGCGACGCATATGACGCCTATACCGAGCGCGGCGTCGAGATCCTCGGCGTCAGCCCCGACACGGAGCAGTCACACGAGAAGTTCAAGTCCAAGTACGAGCTGCCCTTCACGCTGCTTGCCGATCCCGACCACGCCACGGCGGAGGCATACGGCGCGTGGGGTGAGAAGACGCTGTACGGCAAGAAGACGATCGGCCTCATCCGGTCGACCTTCGTGATCGACGCGGACGGCAACGTCGTCAGCGCGCTGTACGGCGTCAAGCCCGCCGGTCACGCAGCGAAGGTCCTCGCGAAGCTGCCTGCCTGAACCCGCGGGAGCCGCCGAGCTACGGCGAGGCGGGCAGCCACGTCGGCAGGACGGACTGCGCCGACGACTTCGGCTTCGAGTTCGAGGCGCTCGAGGTAGCCGGCGACGAGTACGGCCGGACGGCTCCGACGTACGTCAGCGCGTACTGAGGCTCGTAGAGGCTCGACACTTGCACCACGGTTCCGGTGTGCGGCGCCTGGACGAACTCGCCGGCGCCGATGTACATCCCCTCGTGCTGGGGCCCGTTCGGGCTCGGGTGGAAGAAGACGATGTCCCCCGGGCGAAGCTGGTCGGCGGGGATCCGCCGGCCCGAGTACCACTGGTAGCCGCTGTAGTGCGGCAGCTGGATGCCGAGCAGTCCGTAGACGTACATCACGAGCCCGGAGCAGTCGAAGCCGGCGGGCGTCGCTCCGCCCCAGACGTAGGGGACGCCGAGGAACCGCTCGGCGAGCGCGACGGCCAACGCGCCGATCCCGCTCCCGGACACGGCCGGCAGGATTGCCGGCAGCGCCGCGGGGTTGAACGAGGTGCTCGGCACGCCCGCCAGCGACGCCTGGGCGGCCGGCAGCTGCGGCAGGCCGAGCACGTCGGCGGCCTGGTTTCCGCCCGTGGGACGCGCGGCGCGCGCGAGACCGACGAGGATCTGCGTGCCCGGCGCGAGACCGAGCGACGGATCGGCCACGAAGGCGCGGAGTGCGACGAGCCCGGAGCCGTTGCGTCCGGGCGAGACCGCCTCCTGCAACGCGACGATGTAGCTCCCGCCCTGCAGACGGATCAGGGCGTTCGGCCCGACGACGTAGGCGCGGCCGTCGACGACCAATCCGTCGACACTCGCACCGGCGAGGCCGTGTGACGGCACGACGATGCGCGAGACGTGCACGCGCCCGCTGAACATCGAGACGTCGTTGAGGACGACACGACCTGCGCTCGCGCGCGCGGAGCCGATGCGCAGCACCGAGCCGTCGGCCGGATAGGCGAACGCGCCGTTGCCGGCCTCCGCCAGCAACGTTCCGGAGGAGTCGCGCACCTCGGCGAGCCCGAGCGTCTTCGCATTCGCCGCGCCGACGTGCGCGAGCGCGACCAGGACCGCAACGACCCCGACGAAACGACGAGCCATCGTCGGGCCGAGTGTACTCGCGTGGGCCGTCGACCGCCTACTCCGCGAGTCGCCGCTCCAATGCACGCTTGGCATCTGGCCAGTCGTCGTCGATCACCGCGTACCACGCGGAGTCACGGCGCTCGCCGTTGCGAACCACCATGTGCTTGCGGTGGATGCCTTCGAACGTGGCCGGCAGCGCGGCGAGCGCCGCTCTCGCACGTTCGTTCCGCGCGTCGGTCTTGAACTCGACACGGCGGGCGCCGAGACGCTCGAACGCATGTCGCAACAGAAGGTACTTGGCCTCGGTGTTCGCGCCACTGCCCCACGCGTCCGGATGGAGCCACGTGTTGCCGATCTCGAGGCGCCGGTGCTCCGGTGCGAGCGACATGTAGCTCGTCGACCCGATCGGCGCGTCGTCGCGGAGCACGACGAACTGGACGCGGCTCTCGTCGGACAGCGCCTGCTCGACCCAGGCATCGACGTCGGTCGTGACCATCAGGCGCCAGATGCGCTCGTCGTCGGCGGCTGCCCGAAGACCGTCGACGTGCGAGCGCGTCAGCGGCTCGAGCACGACCATCCGTCCGCAGAGGCGCACCGCCAGCTGGTCGTCCCACGTCATGCGCCTAATGTCTATCGGGTCCTCGGGGTCGCGTACGGCGAACCCGCAGGACGATCGGGATCGTCCCGGATGCCTGGACGGCGGATTGCAGCGAGATTGCTCGACGAAGGGAGGTGGTACTCAGTGACAGCCAGTCAGGTGGAAACCAACATGCAGCAGGCTGCACGTCACGCGGTCGAGGCCGAGCGGCTGCTCCGGGGCAAGCTCATCTCCGCCCACATCAAGGCACAGGCCCACGCGACGCTCGCGGTCTACTACGCGGCGGTGGGGCAGTTGCATAACGCACCAGGCGAGCTCCCTTCCGATTGACCCCGCGTTCCGCGCCGGCACGCTCGTCGAGCGACGTGCGCCGGGCTGGCGGTGGCCGATTCACGGACTGAGCCCGGACCCGCGGCAGATCGAACTCTCCGGCGCCGAGCTCTCGCCGAACTGAACGCGACCCTCGGAGAGGCGGACTAACGGACGGTTCGCACCTGCAGGAACACCCAGATGCCGACTGCGGCGGCAGCCCCGACGATCACCCCCAGAACCCAGTGGCCGCTGAGCAGCAGCAACAGAGCGAAGAGGACGAGAATCCCCACGATCAGGCCCGCTCGCCGCAGCATCCGCTGGCGCGCCTGCGTCCTGCCGCCAACACTCATCTAGAGGCTCCACCGTCTCAGGCTCACGCGCGTCATCTCAGCACAGCAAGGTTACGACCTCCAGCACCAAGCGGGTTCTGCCGCAGCTGAACAAGACACGCATGACGCGCTACAAGGAGTGCGCTCCGCACTCACGATCCCAACTACCAGGCGACGCGACTGCCGCCACACGTTCGCAACCTGGTCGCCAAGGGACGGCGTGAGCCTTTTTCAGTCGTCGCGGATCATGGGCACGTCGATTCAGCAAATCGACAATCCGTACGGGCCCGCATCGACCAAGACCCGCTCATTCGCGGCCCGCTCGACGCTGGCGACGACGTTCGTGGACTGAGTGAGGACTCGGCGAGCGGCTAACCGACGAAAACCCGTGGACGTCTGAGTATGCGGATGAGAGGACTTGAACCTCCACGGGGTTTCCCCCACACGGACCTGAACCGTGCGCGTCTACCAATTCCGCCACATCCGCGCGGAGCGACAGTGTAGCGCTGGCCACGCGTACGATTCGTGCCCTGAAACGGGGTCTTACAACTGCGGCGTCCCTGCTTCTGCTGCTCGCGTTGCCGGCAGCCGCTGAACGCGCGGCCGCTCGAGAGCCGAGCACCGTCGAGGCCGTCGTCACCCTGAAGGCACCGCCATTGGCCGAGGCGCCCTTCCGCCGGCTCGCCGGGGAAGTCGGCCATCCCGTCGACGTCGACTCCGCCGCGAGTGTCTCGTACCTCCACCGGCTCCGAGCCGGACAGCATGCCGTCGCGAAGCGGATCGAGCGGACGATTCCCGGCTCGTCCGTCCGCTGGCACTACTCGGTCGTACTCGACGGAATGGCCGTCGTCGTGCCACGCGGGAAAACGGCTGAGCTCACCCGTGTTCCCGGCATCGCCCACGTCTGGCCGAATGCCGAGTACTCGGTCCAGGACGACCGGACAGCCGGCCTCATCGGCGCGACGCAGATCTGGGGCCCGACGCTCGCCACCGCGGGCCAGGGAATGAAGATCGGGATCATCGACGACGGCATCGACCAGGCGCACCCGTTCTTCAACCCGACCGGCTACACCTATCCGCCCGGATTCCCGAAGGGCAACACGCGCTATACGACGCCGAAGGTAATCGTCGCACGCGCCTTCTATCCCGCCGGGACGACGTACGCCAACGCGAAGTTGCCGTTCGACCCGAAGCTGTCCGAGCACGGCACACATGTCGCCGGGATCGCGGCGGGCGACTACGACACGCCGGCCGACGGCGTCGACCTCTCGGGGATCGCGCCACGCGCGTATCTCGGCAACTACAAGGCGCTCGGCTCGCCCGTTCCGGGCGACGAACCGGATGGCAACGCGTCGGAGATCGCCGCAGCGATCGAAGCCGCGGTGCGAGACGGGATGAACGTGATCAACCTCTCGATCGGGGAGATCGAGATCGAGCCGTCACGAGACATCGTCGTCAAGGCGCTCGACGCCGCCGCGGACGCCGGAGTCGTCGCCACGGTCGCGGCCGGGAACGACTACGAGGACTTCGGCCACGGATCGATCGACTCGCCTGCGAACGCGCCGAAGGCGATCGCCGTCGCCGCCTCGACCGGTGGACACGGGTCACCGGTCCCGGATCGAATCGCTCCGTGGTCGTCGGGCGGCCCGAGCCCCTACTCCTTCGAGATGAAGCCCGACGTGACGGCACCGGGAGTCGGGGTCCTGTCGTCACTTCCACCGCAGGACGGCACGTGGGACGAGCTCAGCGGCACGAGCATGTCGGCGCCGCACGTCGCCGGCGCGGCAGCGTTGCTGATGCAGCGACACCCGACCTGGTCCGTCGAGCAGATCAAGTCCGCGCTCGTGCTCACCGGTGTCCCCGTCAAAAGCAGCGGCCGCGAGGTACCGTCGACACGCGAGGGCGGCGGTCGGATCGACCTCGTGCAAGCCGACCAGCCGCTCGTGTTCGCGAGCCCGACCTCGCTCTCGTTCAAGTTGCTGCGTCCCGGCATGTCGGCGACTCGCAGGGTCGCTCTGACGGATGCAGGGGGCGGCGCTGGGACGTGGTCGGCGCAGCTCCAGGTCCAGGGCTCGCGGCAGGGGATCTCCTTCACGCTGCCGTCCTCCGTCTCGGTCCCGGGACGCATCGCGATCACCGCGCGCGTCGGCGCGGGCGCCAACCAACGAGACGTGACCGGCTTCCTCGTCCTCGCACGCGGGAGCACGACGAGGCGCATCCCCTTCTGGTTCCGCGTCGAGCGTCCGCGGCTCGAGCTCGATGCGTCGCATCCGATCTCGCGACCGGGCACGTACACGGCGACGACGATCGGTGCCCCGTCGCGGGTCACAAACTACCGCTACCCCGACCTCTCGCCGACAACGGTCGACTTCCCGGTCCACCTCCCCGGCCCCGAAGTCGTCTACCGTTTCCGGCTCCGCCGGCCGGTGGCGAACCTCGGGGTGGTCGTCCTCGGTCACGCGCCTGGGGTCAACGTCCAGCCGCGCATCGTGCGCAACGGAGACGAGAACCAGCTCGCCGGCTACGACGCGCTCCCGATCGACCTCAACCCCTACCGCGCTTCCGAGTACGCTGCCCGCCCGGTCTCGGGCGTTCTCCTCCCCAAGCCCGGGATCTTCGACCTGGTCTTCGACTCGCCCACGCACGCACGCCGTGGAACGTTCAGGTTCCGTTTCTGGATCGGCGACACGACCCCGCCGACCGTCCGCGTGCTCTCGGTCGGACACAGCGCGGTGACGGTTCGCGTCACGGATAAGGGCGCCGGCGTCGACCCGACTACTTTCCACGCCGCAGTGGACGGTCGCTCGGTCGGTCTCACGTACGCCTCGGGTATCGCGCTCGTCTCCCTCGCCGGCGTGACGCCGGGGCGCCACTCGTTCGTGTTCCGGGTGGCCGACTACCAGGAGACCAAGAACACCGAGGACATCGGCCCGATCCTGCCCAACACGCGCACGCTGACGACAACCATCCGCGTGCCCTAGTCAGTGCTTCCGGTGGTCCGACTCCTCGATCGTGGGGAGCTCGGCCAGGTCGCGCTCGACACTGGCGGCGAACTCCTCCCGCTCGGTGGGGACGATCGTCAGGTTCGCCTTCCGGCGGGCACGCTCGCGACGCGCTCGAGCCTCGGCGCCATAGTGCGAGCTCAGCCTCGGCCATTCCGCACCGATCACGGCGGCAACGGCCAGCGCGAGCAGGGCGATCATCAGCCAGCTCACGAGGCTGATTCTAGCTCGGCGCGGCAGGGCTAATCCGACCGACCGTCTCGGCCGATAGAAGGGGGGTGACCGCTCAGCTCGTCCTCCCCTACTTCGTCCTCTGGGCGACCCTGATGCGCGGCCTCCTCGTCGCCGCCAAGATCCTCCCGCCCACCTGCGGACGGTGCGGGCGCGCGCTCGAGCGCCGCGCGATGGGCGAGCCCGTCTGCCGCTGCCACTAACGCCAGGGCTACGATGCTCCCATGCGGGAGCTCCTCCCCGATCTCGAGCGCTGGCGGGAACGAGGTGATCGCGTCGCGCTCGCGCGAGTGGTCGCGACGCGGCGCTCGGCGCCGCGTCCGGTCGGAGCGAAGCTCGCGATCTGCGAAAGCGGCGAGCTGGCCGGCTCCGTCTCGGGCGGGTGCGTCGAGAACGAGGTCTACGAGGCCGCGCGGGAGATCCTCCGCGGCGGCGACCCCCAGTTCCTGACGTTCGGCATCTCCGACGATCTGGCGCTCAGCGTCGGCCTCCCGTGTGGTGGAGAGATCGACGTCTGGGTCGACGAGCCGGACGCCGAGCTGCTCGAGCGTCTGATGGACGTGCTCCGGGCCGACGAGTACGCCGTCGTGCTGACCGACCTCGAGACCGGCAGCCAGCGGCTCGTGCTCCACGGGCAGGACGAGACCGCGGACGAGCTGATCCGAGGCGGGCACAGCAAGGTGGTGGAGCTCGAAGGCCGCCGCACGTTCGCAGACGTGTTCGGGCCCCCGCCGCGCCTCCTCGTCTACGGCGCGGTGGACACGGCCGAGGCGCTGAGCGCCGCGGCGAAGGCGATCGGTTGGCGCACGATCGTCGCGGACGCGCGGTCGCGGTTCGCCACGCGCGAGCGCATCCCGAGCGCGGACCAGCTCCTCGTCGCGTGGCCCGAGGAGGTGCTGGCCGAGGTGCAGCCGGATCACACGACCGCCGTCGTCGTGTTGACGCACGACGACAAGTTCGACATCCCGCTACTCGTCGGCGCGCTGTCGGGCGACGCCTTCTACGTCGGCGCGCTCGGCTCGCGCCGTAACCAGGAGCGCCGTCGCGAGCTCCTGCTCGACGCGGGCATCGACGAATCCGCGCTCGACCGGCTGGCCGGCCCCGCCGGGCTCGACATCGGCTCCCAGTCGCCGGCGGAGACGGCGATCTCGATCCTCGGGGAGATCATGGCCGTGCGGGCAGGCCGCGAGGGCGGCCCGCTGAAGCGGTCCACGGGCCGGATCCACGCAGGCACCTAGCCCTGCCGAGCCTCGAACAGCCGCATCGGTAGTCCCGCGAGGGGCTCACCGCCGTCGCGCGTGACGAGCCAGGTGTCCTGCATGTAGAGGCAGTCGCGACCGTTGTCCGCGATCGAGTGCGGGTGCATCGAGAACACCATGTTCTCCCGCAGCTCCGTCTCGACGCCCTCGCCGATCTTCGGGTGCTCGATCATGGTCATCCCGATCGAGTGGCCGGTGACGTGGCCGAGGTGGTAGGCGCGATCGAGGAAGCCCCCGGCGACTGCGCGATGCACGTCGTGCGCAGACGCACCAGGGACGAACGCGCTCTTCGCCGCCTCGAAGTACTCCTCGTAGGCGTCCACCATCCCCGCGACCTCGCCGTTCGCCGGCCCGATCGCACGCGAGACCTCGACCCAGTGTCCGCCCGGCCCGGCGATCTCGAGCGACGGGATGCAGAACTCGCCGAGCACGGTGTCGCCACGGGCGATCGCGAACTCCGCGCCGACGAGGACCATGTTCATGGTCAGCCGCCCGCAGCCGCGCTCGACGAAGAGACGCTCGGCGGGCGCGAGGACCTCGGCGGCGCTCTTCCCCGGCGCGAACGCCTCGAGGAACGCCCAGAAGCCGTCCGTATTGATGCGCACCGACTCGCGGACGGACTCGAGCTCGAGCTCGCTCTTCACCGCGCGCGCGAGATCGAACTGGACGTCGAACGGAACCGTTTCGACGCGGTCGCCCAGCGCGGCGTAGTCGCGCACCGTGAACACGTAGTCGAGTCCGTAGACGCCAACACGCCGTCCGGCGAGGCGCTCGGCCAGCCACTCCCCTGGTCGCTCGGCGAACACCTGGTCCTCGATCCACGAGGTTCCGTGCTCGCCGACGTATCGCGCCTCCGCGGGGAAGACGATCGACGGCTCGCCCTCGCGTGGGAGGAGCACATACGCGTAGCGATGGACGATCACGAAGCCGGACAGGTACGTGACCGCACCCTCGAAGCCCGTGTACTCGGAGCCGGCGACGACAACGGCGTCCACGCCGTGCTCGTCCATCGCCTCGCGCACGAGCCCGTAGCGGCGCTCGACCTCATCTCGGCTCACGGCTGTTGCCACGACGCCTCCAAGCCTCTCACGAGCGCCCAGATCGCAGCGTTGAGCGGCGTCGGCACCCCGAGCTCGCCGCCGAAGCGGACGATCCCCCCGTTCAGGTAGTCGATCTCCGTCGCCCGGCGTGCTTCGACGTCCTGGAGCATCGACGCCTTGTGGTCGTAGGCGACATCAGGCCGGGACGAGTGGTCGATCAGCTCCTCGGGGTCGGAGTCGAGCTCGATTCCCTGCGCCGCGGCGACGGCCTTGCCTTCCTCGACCAGGCCCGACACAAGCCGCCGCAGATCCGGGCGCTCGCAGACGCGGCCGTGCGTGAGACCCGTCAACGCGCCGACCGGGTTCGTCGCCGCGTTGAAGATCACCTTCCGCCACTGTGGACCGCGCGCGTCCTCGACCGCGTGCGTCGGCATGCCCCCACGTGTGCAGGCGTCCGCGAGCCGCTCGATCTCCGCAGCCGGCGCGGGCTGCGGCTCGAACGGTCCGAGCGTCGTGTCTCCCTTGACATCCCACTGCACTCGACCGGGGGCGAGCACCTTGCCCGCAGGGAACGTCGTTCCGCGGATCACGTGCTCGACATGCTCCGCGACGGCTTCCTCGTTCCCGAGCCCGTTCTGCACGGTCGCGACACAGCCGTCCGCGAACGCAGGCGCGGTCGCCTCGACGGCCGAAGAGGTGTGCATCGCCTTGGTCGCGACGATCCCGAACTCACAGGGCGGCAGCTGCCGTGCATCGGACGTCGCGTGCAACCGGCCGAGCACGTCACCCGCGCCGCTCAGGCGCAGGCCATCGGCGTTGATCGCGTCGACGTGGTTCTGCGCGAGGTCGTACGCCCAGACTTCGACGTCGTCGAGCTGCGCGAGGTTCGCCGCAAAGAGCGAGCCGACGGCGCCGCAGCCGACGATGCAGATCCTCACGAGTACGCGGCCTCGCGACCCTTGACCAACGCCCAGATACCCGCGTGGAGCGGTGCGGGCACGCCGTGTCGGTCCGCCTCCCGGACGAGCGCGCCCGAGATCAGGTCGACCTCGGTCGGGCGCATGGCGACGACGTCCTCGAGCATCGACGGATAGTGCGCGCTGCCCCGTCGTGTCGCAAGCACGTTCATCTCCCACGGGTCGTCGTGCAGCTCGACGCCGGCCGCGGACGCGATCGCCTTGCCCTCGTCGACGAGGCCGTGGACGAGGCGACCGAGGCTCGACGGCTCGCGCTCGTCCGCGAAGTGCTCGTCGTGGGGAAGACATGTGAGCGCCGCGACCGAGTTCACCGTCGCGTTGAAGATGAGCTTCGACCACTGGGCGGGTACGAGATCGGGGAGCGCCTCCGCCTTCAGGCCGGAGTCGATCAGCAGCCGTGCGATCTCCTCCACGCGCTCGAACGGCGTCTCGCCGTACGGGCCGAGCCAGGTCGCCGTGTCGAGGATGTACTCGACGTGCGTATCAGAGTGCTTCGTGCCGCTCATGAACGTGACGCCGGAGACGAGCGCCCAGCCGCCGTGACGGCCGACGACCTCCTCCGCCCCGAGCCCGTTCTGCACGGTCACGATCGTCGCGCCGGGCCAGTGCCCGGCGATCGCGGCGGCGGCGGGCTCGAGCCCTGTCGTCTTCGTGGCGACGATCACGAGGTCGGGCTCGGGGAGCGCATCGGGATCGGCGGCAGCGGTGACGCGCGCGGTGAAGTCGTGACGGCCGCTGACACGGAGTCCGTCCGCTTCGAGCGCGGCGGCGTGCTCCGGCCGCCGCGTCAACACGACCGACTCGGCGACTCGCGCGAGATGCGCTGCGTAGAGGCTCCCGATCGCGCCGGCGCCGACGACGCAGGTGCGTCGGATCACGGGGTTCCGCTGGTCAAGCAGGTTGCGGCGCGAGCTTCTCGCGCAGGTACCTGAGATACGGGCCGGCGTCGATCCGGCTGCCGGTCACACGCTCGATCGTCTCCTGCGGCGTGAACTTCCGCCCGAGCACGTACAGGTGCGTGCGGAGCCAATCGCGGATTTCGTCGAACTCGCCGCGCTCCATCTGCTCGTCGACGTCGGCGACGTCCTCCATCATCCGGTCCCAGATCTGCACCGAGATCACGTTGCCGAGGGAGTACGTCGGGAAGTAGCCGAAACCGCCGCCGGCCCAGTGCATGTCCTGAAGGACGCCATGCGCGTCGTCGGGCACGTCGATGCCGAGGTAGTCGTGCATCCGCGCGTTCCAGGCGTCCGGCAGGTCCGCGGGCGCGAGCCGGTCGTCGATCAGCTCCTGCTCGAGCTCGAACCGCAGGATGATGTGCATGTTGTAGGTCACCTCGTCCGCGTCGATGCGGATGAGCGACGGCTGGACCTTGTTGACCGCGCGGTAGAACGCCTCCTCCTCGACGGAGCCCAGCCGATCCGAGAACGTCGAGCGCAGCTCGGGGTAGAAGTGGCGCCAGAACGGACGCGACCGGCCGATCAGGTTCTCCCAGGTGCGGCTCTGCGACTCGTGGAGGCCGAGCGAGACACCGCCGCCGAGCGGCGTGCGCCGAAGCTTAGGGTCGACACCCCACTCGTACACGCCGTGACCGAACTCGTGCATCGAGCCGAAGACCGACGAGAGATCCTCGGGCCGGTAGTGGGTCGTCAACCTGATGTCGCCGCCGTGAGGGCTGGTCATGAACGGATGCGGGGTCTCGTCGAGCCGCCACTCATCGTCCGTGTAGCCGAACCGCCGCAGCATGCGCAGGCAGAACGCCCGTTGCGCGTCGACGTCGAAGTCACCGTGCAGGAAAGAGTCGTCGGTGCCGTCCGCATCGGCGATCTCCGATATCAGCGGCACGAGCTCGGCCTTCAGCCCGTCGAAGATCGTGCGCACGTCGGCCGTCTTCATCAGCGGCTCGAAGTCGTCGAGCAGGATGTCGTACGTCTCGTCGGGAGTCGGAAAGCAGTCGACGTAGCGGTGCCTGAGCTCGAGCCCCTGCTCCAGGTGCGGAAGCAGCTGCGCGAAGTCCGAGTCCTGCTTCGCAGTGTCCCACGCGGCGAGGCCGAGTGCCGCGGCCCGGCGCATCTCGCCGGTCAGGGCCGGCGGGACGCGGACCGCCTTCTCGTAGTCGCGCCGAGTGACCCGGATCAGGCTCGCCTCATCCGAGTCGTAGTCGTAGTCGTCCTCGTTCAACTGCTCGAGCAGCGCGCCGACCTCCGCGTCGACGAACCGTTCGTGTGCGAGCCGGCCGACCGTCGCACTGGCCTCTGCACGACCCTCGGCACCCCCGGAAGGCATCATCACGCGCTGGTCCCAGCCGAGGAGCGTCGCCGCGGCGCGGAGACCGTCGACCTCGCCCAGGAGCTCCTTGAGGCGATCGAGCTTCGCGTCCCCGGTCACGACCGAACTTTGTCAGATCGCATCAGGGGCACGCGGATCCAGTCCGGCAGCGACACCTCCCGGCCTCCAGTGAGCCCGGACGGGCGGAGCACGAGCACGAGCGCCATCAGCGCGCCGACCGCGACGTACCGCGTCCCGACCGGCACGTCGAGCGTCCCGCCGGGCACGTGCACCCCGTTCTCGGCGACCGCGAGAAACGAATCGACGCCGCTGACAGCGAGCGCGCCCACGACCGCGCCGAACAGGCTCCCGGTCCCGCCGACGACGAGCATCGCCAAGGTGATGAAGGTCAGGTCGAGGTACACGTCCTCCGAGCCGATCGGCAGCAGGTGGACGTAGAGGCCGCCGGCGAAGCCGGCAACCGCGCCGGAGATGACGAACGCAATCAGCCGCTGGCGGTACACGGAAGCCCCGACCGCCCGCGCGGCAGCGGAGTCGTCCCTCGTTGCACGAACGAGCCGGCCGAACCGCGTGCGCTGATACGAGAAGGCGATTGCGACTGCGATCAACGCGCCGACGGTGGCCTGCAGCATCTCGGTCGTCTCCGGCACGGACGAGAACGCGTTCAAACCGGGGCCGATCTTCTCCCAGTAGCGGAGGACGTTGTGCGTGATCTCGAGCACGCCGAAGGTCGCGATCCCCGCGGTGAGCCCGGACAGGCGCATCAGCGGCAGTCCGACGACGAGGGCGTAGACGCCGCCCACCGCGGCCGCGATCGCGAGGGACGGCACGTTCCCGACGGTCGTCACCTCGAGCGGGTGCGCGAGCCCCGGCATGATCGCGGGCTTCGCTTGTTGGGGCACGGTGAGGACGCCCGCCATCCAGGCACCGAGCGCGACGAAGCTGATGTGCCCGAACGAGATCACGCCCGAGTTGCCGATGAACATGTAGAGGGCGACGACGATCGTCACGTTGACGAGCGCGTTGATGAAGTAGGTCTCGTTGGCGTGCGAGACCAGCGTCCCGAGCAACGCCGTGATCACCACCAGCAGCGCAGGCACGGCAACCTGCACGAGCGCGTCGAGGCGCCTCACAGGCGCTCCACCGCCTGGCCCGAACGCGTAAACAGCCCGCTCGGCCGCAGGAGCAGGACGACGATCACCGCGACGAAGAGGAACGTCGGGATGTACTGGCTCTGATTCGAGGGCAGCGCGCCGCCGAGCAGTCCCGACGCGAACCCGATCGCGAAGCCGCCGAGCGTGGCCGGGACGAGGTTGTTCAATCCTCCGAGCACGACGCCCGCGAGCACGAGGATCGTGTCGCTGAGGGCGAAGTCAGAGGTGACGAGCGGCGTCTGAACGGTGAGCAGGACGGCCGCCGTCGCGGCGAGGAATCCGGAGATGAGCACGGCCACCGCGATCACGCGGTTCGCCCGGACGCCGAGCAGCCTTGCGGTGCTGAAGTCCATCGACGACGCCCGCATGTGCAGCCCGATGCTCGTGCGCTCGAGCAGGAGCACCAGCGCGAGCAGGCAGACGACCGTGACGGCGACCGCGACGATGGTGATCTTGCGGACGTCGACGCCCGAGATCGTTACGGGCCGGTTAAGCGAGGCGAGCGAGACCGCGATCTTCCCGAGCGCGCCGAACCAGAGCAGCGCGATGTTCTGTAACAGGAAGGCGACCGCGAACGTCGCCACGAGCATCACCGCCGGCGGCTGCGTCCGCAGCGGCCGGAAGACGAGGCGCTCCATCAGCAGCGAGAGGACGAGAACGACTGCGAAGCAGAGGAGGATCCCCGCCCACACCGGCCAGTTCCACTGCGAGGCGAGTGCGAGCGCGAACGCGCCGGCCATGATCAGCTGGCCGTATGCGAAGTTCACGAGCCGCAGGACGCCGAAGACGAGCCCGATGCCGACCGCCATCAACGCGTAGATGGCGCCGAGCGCCACCCCGTCCGTGATCGTCTGCCAGTTGATGCTGAGCGCGGCGAGCATCACGCGAAGTAGGCCGCGACCATCGTCTGCGTGTCGTTCGCGTCGTCGGGCGAGAGCGTCACGCGCAGGCTCCCGTTCGAGATGACGTGGCAGCGGTCCGCGAGCGCGACCGTCCGCTGCGCGCGTTGCTCGACCAGCAGGATCGCGAGTCCCCGCTCCCGGATCGAAGCGAGCGCGCCGAACACGATGTCGACGACCGACGGCGCCAACCCGAGCGACGGCTCGTCGAGCAGCAGGACGTCGGGTGCCGCGACGAGCGCACGTGCGATCGCAAGCTGCTGCTGCTGGCCGCCGGAAAGCGCGCCGGCCGGACGCCGCCGGAACTCGTCGATGACCGGGAACAGTTCGTGCACCCAACGCAGGTCGGCGTCGACTTCGCCGCCTCGCCTGCGACCCGCGAGACCGAGTCGGAGGTTCTCCTCGACGCTGAGCTCTCCGAAGATCCGTCGGCCTTCGGGCACGAGCGCGATGCCTGCGCGCGCGACGTCCTCCGGCGAGAGTCGGGTGATGGAGCGGCCGTCGAGGCGGATGTCGCCGCCCGCGACCGGCACGAGACCCATGATCGCGTGCAACGTCGACGACTTCCCAGCGCCGTTCGGCCCGATCAGGCCGACGATCTCGCCGCGCTCGACGTCGAGCGACAGCTCGCGCACCGCGTCGACCGCCCCGTGTCGGACGTCGAGGCGGTCGAGCGACAACGCCGGCGCCGTCATGGCTCCGCCTCGTGGATCGCGCTCTCGCCGAGGTACGCCGCGGCGACGTCGAGGTTGCCCCGGATCTCGGCCGGCGTCCCGTGCGCGAGCATCCGCCCCTGGTCGAGCACGTGGATGCGATCGCAGATCGCCATGATCAGCGCCATGTTGTGGTCGATCAGCAGCACGCCTGCGCCGTCCTCGTCGCGGATCGCGCGGACGATCGATCCGAACGCGTCGATTTCCGCCTCCGGCAATCCGGCTGCGGGCTCGTCGAGCAGCATGAAGCGCGGCTCGGTCGCGAGCGCGCGCGCGAGCCCGAGCCGGCGCTCGTCGCCCTGGGCGAGCGCCGAGGACGGCCGGTCGGCGTGAGCGGCGAGCCCGACCCGCTCGACGAGCTGCCGGGCGCGGCTCCTCGCGACCCGCGGTCCCGCCCCGACCGCCAGCGCCGACACCTCGACGTTCTCGCGGACCGTCAGCGACCGGAATGCGTGTCCGTGCTGGAACGTGCGGGCGAGGCCGTGGCGGCCGCGCCGTTGCGGTGACCAGCCGGTCACGTCGCGCCCGCCGAGCTCGACGCTCCCGCTCGTCGGACGGTCGAAGCCACTGACGACGTTCACCAGGGTCGACTTGCCCGCGCCGTTCGGGCCGATCAGGCCGACGACCTCCTCGCGCGCGAGCTCGAGCGTCACGTCGAGGAGGGCCTGGACCCCCTGGTAGGAGCGTGAGACGGCGGAGGCCCGGAGCGTCTCTCCGGGCCTCCGCGTTCCTTCGAAGGTCGTCCCCTCGCTCACCTGCCTCGTCAGATCTTCGGAACCTTCTTCGCGACGATCGTCCCGACGACCTTTGGCACGTTGTCCTGGATCCGGATGACGCGGTAACGCCGCCCGAACACCGAGTGGAGGTTCTTCGAGAAGCTCACGTTGCCCGACAGCGTCGGCACGTTGTGGAACTTCTGCATGATCGCCGCGAGCACGCTGCCCTTGGTCGAGCCGTGCGCCCGCTTGATCGCCGTGACGACACCGTCGATCGCGGCCGGCCCGGTGATGAATCCACCGGTAGCCGCATGGACCTGAGCGGCGAGCTTGTTCACCGCAGCGACCGGATCGTCGCCGAACACCGACGCATACGTGACGAACCAGTAGTTCGTCACCTTCGGGCTCTTCGGGAGCCAGTACGTCCCGTCGCCCGCCCACGAGTTGATCACCGGCGTGTTGTTGCCGGCCGAGCGGAGACCAGTCATCAGCGTCGCAAGCGCGCCGTAGGCACCGGCGGTCGACGTGACGATGACGTCGGCCTTCGTGCTGTTCAGCCGGCTGATCGTGTTCTGCACGTCGTTGCCGCCGAACGTCGGGTCGTGGTACGTCTCCTGCGCGACGATCTTGCCGCCGAGCTGCTTCCACCGGGCGGCGAACGACGCCACGATGTCCTTGAAGTAGACGATGACCGCGTCGGTAGCGAGCGCGGCCGTACGCCAACCCTTACTCCAGGCGTACTGGGCCATCGCCGAGCCCTCGTCCTGCGCGACGTTCCCGAAGCTGAAGGCGAGCTTGCCCTTCGGCCCGAACCGCTTCGGGCCCATCTGGTCGGTGCCGATGCAGGGAGCGATCGTCAACAGCCCGCGGTTGATCGACTCCTGCACGACCGGGGCCGCGAGGTCGACGTCGCAGGTCGTGAAGATGATGTTCGCGCCCTGACCGATCAGCGTCAGCGCGCACGCCTTGGCCGTCGCACGGTTGTTGCCCTGCGTGTCGCAGGTCTTCAGGATGATCTTCCTCCCGGCCGCGCCGCCCCTGCTGTTCTGGTAGGCGATCCGCAGCTTCGCGGCGGCGAGCGCCGGCCCGTCGAACGGCGCCATCGCTCCGGATCCGTCGTAGGCCCAGCCGATGATCACCGGCTTCTTCGCCGCCGTGCTCTGCTTGCCCGCAGTGGCGGCGAACGCCGTGCCGATCGCGACGAGCGCGACGAACACGACTATGGCGACCGCCCATGTACCCCGTCCTCTCATGCTCCTCCTCCCGGTCGTATCTCGTGATTAAACACCGGGCGATACGCCGTCGAACGATTCACGGTTTCGCTCGGACCAGGCCGCCGCGAGCGCTGCGCGGCCGCGGAGCATCAGCTCTCGCGGCGGTACGGCCCAAAGGGAGTCGGGCCACGCGTTGCCGAATGTCCCGTCATCGCTGAAGATCTCGAGGTCGTAGTAGCCGATCCAGCCAGCGCGCTCGAGCGCGCCGAGGATCGCAGGCACGCCGGCGACGCCGTCCCCGGGAAGGACGCGGTCGGCCCAGCTACGCGTCGGCTCGCGCCAGTCCGCGACGTGCACGCCGACGAAGCGGGCGCACTCGCGTTCGATGTCCTCGATCAGCGTCTCGCTGTTCCAGACGTTCCAGACGTCGAACTGCAGCCCGATCCCGGGACGGCCCGCGTCCTCGAGCAGCGCAGCCGCGTCGCGGATCGTGCTGACCATCGTCCAGTCCTCGCCGCCGACGCGGTTCACCGGCTCGAGGCCGACGCGGACGCCTGCGCGCTCGGCCTCCTCGCCGATCACCCGGAGGCCGTCGACCACGGTGGCGCGCGCCTCGTCCGGGTCGCGTCCGGTCGCCGGGCCGGTCAGGCAGACCATGCCGGTCGGCCGGAACGGCGCAAGCCGGTGGAGCGAGGCGCAGATCGCCTCGATCCGCTCGGCCGGATCCTCTGGCCCCTGCATCAGCGGCAGCGGGAGGATCGACGGGACGAGCGGGATCGCCGCCGCCGAGCCGAGCCCGCTTGCCTCGAGCCGCTCGAGCGCCTCGGCGTCGCCGCCCTGCGGCAGCTTCAGCTCCCAGACGCCGATCGCGTCGAAGCCCGCGTCCCGCGCACAGGCGACATCGTCCGCGAAGCTCGACGTGAGGGTGGTGATCTGGGAGATCGAGAACGCCGCCGCGGCGTCGTCAGGCAAGTGCCGGCTCCACCTCCGCCGCCCGCGCGCTCGGCCGGAAGTGCGGGATCACGTGTGCTGCGAAGAGCTCCTGGGCCTTGATCGACTTCCAGTGCTCGACGCCGCCCGGGTTGACGGTGATCGCGACCTCCGTCAGGCCGCTGCAGAGCTCACGGACCGCCTCGATCCGCTCGATCACG
Source organism: Gaiellaceae bacterium (assembly GCA_035623685.1). Taxonomy (GTDB): domain Bacteria; phylum Actinomycetota; class Thermoleophilia; order Gaiellales; family Gaiellaceae; genus 3-1-20CM-4-69-9. Next base: position 9,043 of record DASPSY010000088.1, on the reverse strand, counting down.
TCGGCAGCCGTCCCCACCCAGACGATGTCTTTCTCGATCATCTCGTCGTACGGCATGTCGGAGAGCTCCTCCATGATCCCGGACGCGTAGAAGCCGTACCCCGACGCCTCGAGCCGCTCCTTCGAGGCGAGCTCGTCCGCGTTCTCGAGCAGCACGGACGCGTTCCCCTTCAGGAAACCGCGCATCATCTGCTCGGCCTCGCGCTTCGCCGTGTCGCGGTCCTGGTCGATGTAGCACGCGTGGATCCAGACGATGTCGGGCTCGTTGCCGTGCTTCTCGCAGGCCGCGCGATAGATGTCGAGCTGGTCGCGCAGTGCCGCGTATGGCAGCAACGGCGGTACGACCATCGCGTAGCCGCGCTCGCCGGCCAGCTCGTACGTCGAGTCGCTCGTCCCGCCGAGGAAGATGCGGAATCGCCTGTCGGCCGCGGGTCGCGGGACGATGTGCGAGTCGACCACCTTGAAGAACTGTCCGTCACTCGAGAACCGCTCCTCCGCGAGCGCGTCGAGCAGGATCCCCAGCGCCTCGTCGTAGCGCCCGCGAGTCTCCTCGACCGGAACACCCGCCTTCAGCGAGATCCACGCGTGACCGCGGCCGACGCCGAACTCGTAGCGGCCGTCGGCGAGGAGGTCGAACGCGGCGATCTGCGACGCGAGCACTGTCGGGTTGTGGTACGGCAATACGTGAACGAGCGTGCGGAACTTGATCCGCTGTGTCCGCTCGGAGCACTTTGCGAAGAAGGCGAACGGGTTCGGAGACGCGCCGAACTTCGGGAAGAAGAAGTGTTCGATGATCGCGTAGGCGTCGTAGCCGAGCCGATCGGCGTTGACGACCTGCTCCAGCGCCTCGTCGTAGATCTGCTTCTGTGTCTTGCCCGGCCAGCTCTGGAGCTCGGAGTAGATGCTGAACTGCATCTCTGCTTCCGCTCCTTTCTGCGAGAAGTCCGCGTTTGGGGCGTTATCCCGCGTTTCGGGTGCACGTGTCAACGGCGATCGGTCAGCCCCCTCGCGCGAGCGTCCGCAGGCGCGTGAGCGCGCGCGATGCGGTCGCCGGACGCAGGAGTTCGTGCGCGACCAGCGTCCCCGAGCCCGCGCCTAGGCCGGGGCCGGGCCACGTGCTCGCGCCGATGTGGAACACACGCTCGACGGGAGTCCTGTGCCCCGGCTGTGCCGCAAACGGCCGCCAGAGGAAGTTCTGGTCGAGCGCCAGGGACCCGCCGTAGGGGTCTCCCCGCTCGAGGTTCGCGTTGGCCGTGGCGAGGTCGGCCGGCGAGAGGGCGACCCGCTTCAGGACCGCCGTGTCGAGGTTCGTGACGTGTCGGGCGATCCGCTCCTGGATGCGGTCGGCGTACTGTTCCCGGAGTTCCTCGGACCAGTGGCCGTCGCCCGTGTCGAGTTCCCCGGCCGCATCGCCTTTGACGTGCCACGGCAGCTCCTGGAGCTGGATCCAGAGCATCCCCCGTCCATCGGGTGCCCGGCTCGGGTCGACGGCCAGAGGCTGGCCGACGACGACCGTCGCTTCGGCGGGGAGCAGGCCCCGCTCCGCCTCGTTCACGGCGCGCGAGACACCGTCGAGGCCAGGCGTCAGGTGAACGATCGCGGTCCGGGCGAGCCGCGCGTCGCCGTTCCACCGCGGGGGCTCGGAGAGCGCGAAGTGGATCTGCATCTCCGAACGCCCGAGCCGATAGCGCCGCGCGCTGGTTCCGATGCGTTCCGGAAGGTCGGCGTCGCGCAGAAGCCGTCCGTAGAGCTGTGACGGCAGGACGTTGCACAGCACTGCGCGTCCCGCGGTGATGACGTCGCGGTCGGTGGTGCGAATGCCCACCGCTCTGCCGTCGACGACGAGCACGAGGTCCACCTCCTTGCCGGTCTCGAGCACACCGCCTCGGTCGCGGACGAACCCGGCGAGCGCGTCGACGAGCGTCGCCCCGCCGCCGCGAGGCACCGGCATCCCGCCCAGCTCGATCGCAACGGCGATCACCTTCGTCATGAACCCCGACGTCGCCGAGTCGGGCCCGAGCCCGGTGTGGAGCACCCACGGCGCCAGCAGCCCGTGCGCACGCTCGGACGCGAACGTCTCCGTCAGCCAGTCGCGCGACGACTGGACGAGCGCACCGGTGAACTCGACGAGCCCGCGACGGCCGAGCTGTCGGTAGGCCTTGAGCGCGAGCGACGCGCCGCCCAGGCTCCAGAGCTCCGTGCCGAGAACGCCGAAGGCGAGGTCTGCGGTCGGCATGAACTCGCCGACCACCCGTCGCCACGTGTCGCCGTCGCCGAGTGAATGGCGGTCGAGCTCGGCGGCGTTCCCGTCGGTATCAGTGGTCAGGAACGCGGCTTCGTCGTCGGGGAACACGGTCGCCGTCGGCTGATCGGTGTTGAGGTACTCGAGACCGTGCCTCGCGAGCTCGTCGCCGAGCGCCGCGTGCGCCGCGCCGCCGACCCACAGCGGGTGCCAGGCGCTGAAGACGTCGTGGCGAAAGCCGGGGACGGTCAGCTCGGCCGTCTTCACCGCACCGCCGAGCTCGTCCTTCGCCTCGAGCACGCAGACTCGCCAGCCGGCGTCCGCGAGCAGCGCGGCGGCCGCGAGCGAGTTGATCCCGCTGCCGACGATGACGGCGTCGAACTCAGCCACGAGCCAGCTCGCGGAACTCGTCGTCGGTGACGAGGCGCCGACCCTCCGTGCCGCGGCGCTTCACCTCGGCGAGCAAGCGGCGCTCGTCCTCCTCGCTCAGCTCGAGGCCGAGCTCCTCGGCCTTGATCCGAATCGAGTCGAGGCCGCTCTTCTTGCCGAGCACGATCTTTCGCTCGGCAGCGACGACGTCGGCCGAGTACGGCTCGATCGCCGGCGGGTCGTGGAACTGGCTCGCCACGGCTCCGGATTCCCGCGTGAACAGGTTCTCCCCCACGACCGGCTTGTACGGCTCGAGCTCGTACGAGGAGAGCGTCCGCAGGCGCTCGGAGAACGAGCGCACGCGATCGAGACGAAGGTTCGTCTCGACGCCGTACAGGCCGCGGAGCGAGAGCGCGACCTCCGCGAGGTTCGCGTTGCCGGCTCGCTCGCCCATCCCGTTGATCGTTCCCTGGATCCACGTCGCGCCGGCGCGCACGGCCGCGACCGCCGCGGCGGTTGCGAGCCCGAAGTCGTTGTGCCCGTGGAAGTGGACGGGAACGTCCGAGCCGACCCACTCGAGCGTGCGACCGACGAGGTCGGCAACGGCGTCGGGCGAGGCGATGCCGAGCGTATCGACGACGACGACCTCGCGCGCGCCGGCCTCGACAGCTTGGCGGTACGCCTTCTCGTAGAAGGCGAGGTCCGCGCGGGTCGAGTCGACGCCGAAGAACGCGACCGTGATCCCGTTCCTCGCCGCGAACGAGACCGCCCTGGTGATTCGCCCCAGCATCTCCTCGCGCGAGACGCCGAGCGCGCCGAGCTTCAGGTCGGAGATCGGCGACTCGATCACGCTCGCCTGGATGCCGAGCTCGACGAGCGCCTCCGTGTCCGCCTGCACCGCACGGGAGAAGCCCCAGATCTCTGCGCCGAGACCGGCGTTCGAGATCAGCTCGACCGCACGCCAGTCGTCCGCCGACACGCGCGGGAAGCCCGCCTCGATCCGCTCGATCCCGAGCTCGTCGAGACCTCGTGCGAGCTCGAGTTTCTCCTCCGGAGTGAGCACGACGCCCACGGTCTGCTCGCCGTCGCGCAACGTCGTGTCGTAGAAGCCGACGCTCGCGTCGAACGCGTAGGGCGCGTTCAGCTCGCCCGTCCAGAACTCGCCGCTCAACGGAAGTCGTCCGGGTACGGCGAGAGCTTCTCGGCTCCGTCGGCGGTGATCAGGAAGTTGTCCTCGACCCGCAGCCCGCCGCCCCCCTCCCAGTAGACCCCCGGCTCGATCGCCAGCACCATGCCCTCCTCGATCGTCCCGCCGCCCGCCTGGTGGGCGTACGGCGGCTCGTGCGCTCGGGCGCCGACACCGTGACAGATCGGGTGGCTCGGCTGGCCCGCGTAGCCGGCCTCGGCCAAGCCGTTGCGCACGAGGACGTCGAGCTCGGCGAGGCTCGCGCCCGGCCGACAGTGGTCGATCGCGCGTCCGTAGACCTCGAGCAGCTGGTCGAGCAGCACGTCGTAGCGTGCGTCGAGCGTGCCGGGGCACACGTTCTTCGTGTGGTCGCACCAGTAGCCGTCGGCACACACCCAGATCTCGAACAGCGTCGGCTCGTGCGCGACGACCGGACGACTCGTCGTCGCCGTGAACGTCTGGATGCCGGGGCCGGACCAGACGAGGGAGTAGCCGAGCGCAAGCTCGACTCGACTGTCCCAACCGGTGCCCTCTCCGTGCACGAACGAGTGCCAGAGAGCGGCCGCCTCGCTCTCCTTCATCCCCGGCCGCAGCTCGCGCGCGACGTGCTGCATCGCAGCGGCGGCGATCGCGTTGGCCAGCCGCATGCGCTCGATCTCCTGCGCGGTCTTGATCGCCCTCGCGCGAACGAGCAATGGCGTCGCGTCGATCGCGTGCGGGAACGCATCGAACCACGCGCGCGTATAGGTCGTCGGCTCGCCGACCATCCGGTCCGACGCCTGCGTGCCGAGCGAGAGCTCGAGGGCGACGTTGCCGTACTCGCGCGCCGCCTCGCGGGCGAGGTCGGTCGTCCGTGCGGTAGGCGGACGCGGATCGTTCGGCTCGTATCCGCCGAAGGGGCGGACGTCGTCGGTCCAGGCCGTTCGCGCCGCATCGGCCTCGGACGCCTCGAGGCAGACGAGCACGGCATCGCCCTCGCGCGGGAAGACGACGGCGTCGTAGCCCTTCATCGGCCAGAAGTTCGTCAGGTAGAGGACGTTGTCGGGGGCACGCACGACGAGGGCGTCGAGATCCGCCTCCGCCATTAGCGACCGCACGCGCTCGAGCTTCGCGTCGTCCCGCGGCCAGCTCACCGCGTGCGGCTTTCGGCACCGAGTCGACACGGATCTGTGCGCGCTCGACCGGTAACGTCGAGCACGAGGGATCGGGGCCACTCCCCCACCCTGGGTGGGGGGAACGTACGCCCCCTCGCGCGAACCTCCGCGTCCGCGAGCCGAGCCCTTGTCACCAGCGCACGCGCGCGGGCGCGGGCTCGCCGTGTCCGTCCTGCCACGAGACGACCGGGTTGCGCAGAACGCCGATCCGCTCGATCTCGGCCTCGATCACGTCGCCGGGCCTCAGGTACAACGAAGCCGCGTCCTCCGAGAAGCCCGCGACGCCGCTCACGGTCCCGGTCGACAGGACGTCGCCGGCCGAATAGCCGAGCGCCGAGTAGTGGGACAGCAGCTCCGCGATCGTGACGGACATGTTGCCGCTGTGGGACTCCTGGCGCCGCTCGCCGTTGACGCGCAACTCCATCTTCAGATCGTGCGGATCCCCGAGCTCGTCCGGCGTCACGATCCATGGGCCGAGCGGGCAGAACGTGTCGATCGCCTTGCAGAACGAGAAGACGCCGCTTCGCATCTCGCGGCGCTGGATGTCGCGGGCCGTGATGTCGTTGAAGATCACGTAGCCGCCGATGTAGTCGGCCGCCTCGTCAGGCCCGAACCACTTCCCCGCCTTCGAGATCACGACGGCCAGCTCGAGCTCGTAGTCGAGCTCCTCGGTCAGATGCTCGGGGTAGACGATCGCCTCGTCGGGGCCGATGATCGCGTCGACGTTCTGGAGGAACACGATCCAGGGCGCGATCTCGTGCGACCAGCCGACGCGCTTGGACTCCTCCTCGTGCTCGCGGAAGTTGCCCGCGGTGTGGATCAGCTTCTTCGGGACGATCGGCGCGCGCAGGGTGACCGCCTCGAGCGCGTGCTCACGCCCGGTCGGCGCCGCGGCTCCGTCTCGCTCGAAGTACTCGCGCATCGAGGGAACGTCGAGCTCGACGACTCGATCGTCTCGGAGTTGACCCACCAGGCCGTCGTCGAACGTCACCAGCTTCACGATCGCTCCTTGTTCGTCATCCGTCGCCGACGCCGCAGATCTTCGCCGCTGCCCGCGCGTACACGGCGGCAGTCTGCACGAGGCCGTCGATCACGAGGTTCTCGCCCAGAACGGGGTCGGGCAACCCGCTCGACGTCCCGTAGTTCACGGTCTCGATCCCGTAGCGCGTGAGCACGGACGCATCGGAGAACCAACGCGTGACGTCGTGCTCGGGCGCCGAGCCGAACACCTCTCCGTGTGCCTCCTCGACAGCGCGGACGAGCGGATGATCGGCCGCGATCTCCGCGCCTGGCGCGGTGACGTACACCTCCGCCTCGACGCCGTCCAGGGACCGAGCGAACGCCAGCGCCTTCGTGCGCGCCTCGGCCATCGGAACGTCGGGCGGGACGCGCAAGTCGACGAAGAGGTCGGTCCGATGCGGCGTCCGCGAGACACGCCAGCCGAAACCGCCCTGGATCGCACCGACGTTCGCGACACCGCGCACGTCGCCGTAGCTCATCTCCTCCTCCCACCGCGGCAGCCACTCCAGCACCGCGTCGAGGACGTCCCGCATGCGCACGATCGAGTTCTCGTCGAGCCTCCCCGAGCTGAAGGCCGTGTGGACGAACGGACCGCTCGTCGAGAGTCGGAGCCAGATCGATCCGAAGTGCGCGAGCACCAGCTTGTTCTCGGTCGGCTCGCCGAGGATGCAGACGTCCGCTGCGCCGCCGTGGCCGACGAGATACCGCGAGCCGGCCGCGTAGCCCCTGAACTCGGCGCCCTGCGCCTCGCCCTGCTGCGTCTTCTCGATCTCGCCGGCGACTGCCGCGATCATCACGTCGCCGGCCAGCCGCACGCCACCGTCCCGGAGCGCTCTGACCGCCGCGAGGTAGCAGCAGAGCGCGCCCTTCATGTTCGAGATGCCGAGCCCGTAGAGGCGACCGTCGCGAACGAATCCCTCGGGCTGGAAGCCGGGGATGCCCGCGAGCCACGGCTCTCTCCCCGAGTACGAGGTGTCCAGGTGGCCGTTGAACATGAGCGTCGGCCCGCCGCCTGCGCCGGGCCAGGTCGCCAGGACGTTCGCACGCCCGTCCTCCACCTGCTGCCACTGGACGTCGAGGCCGAGCTCGCGGCATGCGCCGCTCATCCACTCGGCCATCGCCTCCTCCGAGCCGGTGAAGCTCGGGATCGCGACGGCGGCAAGCGCGTCCTCGACCAGCCGAGCCTCATCGATCGCGAGCTCCATCAGCTCTCCCGAAAGTGCGGAAGGACGCGCTCGCCGAACAGCGCGATCTGCTCGTGGCGACCGTCGCCCCAGAGCTCGAGCATCACGTGGGTGCACCCAGCGTCGCGGTACTCCTCGATCGCGCGGATGCAGTCGTCGGGCGTGCCTGCGATCGGCTTGCACTTGTCGAGGATCTCGTCGGTGACCTGCTCCTTCGCGGCGAGACGTCCGCCACGCTCCATCGCCTCGGCGACCGGACGGATCTCGTCCTGCGTGAGGCCGGCGAGGTCGAGCAATGTGTCGGCGGCGCCCTGGATGTTCTGCACCTTGTTCGCCAGGTACATCCCCGCGATCTCGCGTGCCCCGTCGCGGCCCGCGGCGCGATCGGATTCGTGGATGGACGCGACCACGGTGCAGCCGATGTCGATCTCCTTGCCGACGTTGCCGCACGTGTAGCGCACGAACGCAGGCGTCGTGATCGACGGCGTCAGGCAGCCGTCTGCGATCTCGCCCGCGAGTGCCTGCATCCTCGGTGCGGTCGCGGCCACGTAGACCGGCGGGACGCCGCGTGGCGTGTGCGCCTCCTGCTTCAGGGCGGGCACCGATGCGCTCCAGGTCGTCCCCGTGTACTCGAACGCGTCGCCGCCGAGCACGCCACGGACGATCTCGACTGCGTCCCGCATCGGACCGAGCGTCTTGTTCGTCGCGATCGCAGCGTTGTTGAGGAAGATCTTCGACGTTCCGAAGCCGAGCAGGAACCGTTCAGGCCCTGCGGCCTCCTGCACGACGCGGGCGTCCATCGCCACCTGGACCGGATGACGCGTGAACGGCGAGATGATGCCCCACCCGACCGTCAGCCGCTCGGTCTCGCGCGCGATCAGCGCCGACGTCACCGTGGACGAGCGTGCCTCCATGCCGTGCTTGCGCCACCACGGATACGCCTCGGCGAGCCAGACGGTGTCCATCCCTGCACGATCCATCGCGCGCGCGGACGCGAGCATCTCGTCGATCGGCTCCATCGTGAGCTGCATCACCCCGATCCTGAAGGGCGGGCTCACGAGGCGGAGTCGTGCGCCGGCTCCTCCGAGTCGTCAGCGGCCGAGGCGGAAGGCGATGCGCCGCCGCCAGCCTTCGCCTCCTGCACCTGCGCGTCGAGCGCCGTGAGGACGTTCGACACCTGCTGGTTGACGATCGGCTGCAGCACGCGCTGACCCATCGAGCCGACGGGGCCGAGGATGTGGACGTCGGCCTCCCACTTCATGTGCGTGCCGGTGCCGGCCTCGCTGAGATGGAAGGCGGTGGCCATGTTCATGATCGCGCCGACGCCGTTGCCCCTGATCGCCATGTTCGCGAACTCGGGCTCGCGCTCCTCGGTCTTCTCCATGTCGACCGTCATCCGCAGGCCGCCGAGACCCAATGGGATCTTGACGTTCGCGGACCAGTGCCGCTCGTCGTGGATGTCGAACGACTCGACGCCCGGCATCGTCTTCGCCATCCGCGCAGGGTCGTTCAAGACCTCCCAGACGATCCGCTGAGGCGCGTCGAACTCGCGCTCGCCCTGCACCTTCACGACGCGGTCACCTCGAGACCCTCCCGTGAGGCATCAGGGTCGCGAAGCAGCGACCAGATGCGGTGATACGGGTTGCAGCTGTCCGTGACGATCGGCTTGCCGCGCGACTGGAGCGCGTTCTGCAAGGCCGCGCAGACGGCGTGGATACCGGCGCCGCCGCCCTCGCCCATTCCCTTCGCGCCGAGCGGGGTGAACGGTGACGCCGACTCGATGTAACCGGTCTTCATCGGTGGCATGTCGAGCGCGTGCGGCACGTGGTAGTCGTAGAAGTTGGGCGTCAGCAGGTTCCCGTCCTCGTCGTACTCGTAGACCTCGTGGA
>DASPSY010000084.1:0-9960 GCA_035623685.1 Gaiellaceae bacterium | reverse complement strand
GCGTGACGCGCTGCGTCGTCTCGGCGGCGCGGACCAGGAGGGACCGCGCCCCGGCGGAGAGACCGACGCGAGCGCTGTCGCAGAGGAGGCCGCGCTTCGCGATGCCGACCTCGTGCGGCTGATGCGCACAGTCGACGGCCTCCGCGTACGCGTGGACGCGCTCGAGCAACGCGGCGGGAAGACCACCACTACAGTGGCGTCGCAGTGAAGCTGGCGCTGATCATGGTTGCGCGCGACGACGCCGTCGACCTCCTCGACGCGCAGCTCGCGTTCCACCTGAACGCGGGAGTCGACGTCGCGATCGTGTCGGACCAGTCGACCGACGGTGCGGTCGGCGAGATCCTCGAGCCGCACGTCCGCAGCGGCGACGCTGTCCGCGTGGCACGATCGAGCGAGCGAGGCGAGTCGACCGCCCGCACGCAGATGGCGCAGCTCGCGGTCGACGAGCACGGCGCCGACTGGGTGATCGACGCGCGAACCGAGGAATTCTGGTGGCCGCGCGGAGAGAGCCTCAAGGACGTGCTCGTTGCGATCCCGCCGCGCTACACGATCGTCCAGGGTCTCGTTCGCCTGTTCGTGCCGCGTCCGGACGGCTCGGAGTCCTTCGCGATGCGGCTAGTCGCGCGGAGGTCGATGCCGAGCGGCGAGTCGCGCGAGCCGCTCGCGTGGTCCCTGCGCTCGATCTACCGGGCGGCGTCGCCGATGACCGTCGACGCCGCGAGGGCGGACGAGTCGGGACGCGTGCCGCTACGTGCGTGGTACCCGGTCGAGGTCCTGAGCTTCCCGCTGCGCAGCACGGAGCAGGTCGAGCGGCGGTATCGGGGAGACGGCCCGGAGCCGCGTTCGAGCCTCGAGCAGGCCGTGGCGGCCGCGCATCGTCAAGGCCGGCTGCTTGAGGCCTACGAGGAACTGGTCGTGGACGACGCCGCGCTCGCCGCCGGCATCGACCGCGGGACGCTCGTGCTCGACGAGCGCCTGCGAGACGCGTCCCGCGGCGGAACGCAGACGTTCCCCGTTCCCAACGTCGCCGACGACGCTGCGTACGCGGTCGACTGCGCCGCCGTCGGCGAGGTGGACCTCGCCGCGCTCGACCGGCACATCCGGGAGCTCGAGGCGCGAATCGCGTTGCTCGAGCAGCGCTTCTGGCCAACGGTCAGGCGTCGAGCGATGGGGATCGTCCGTCGAAAGCCCTCCTAGGGACGGGGTCGCTAGCATCGGCGCGGGATGACCGAGACCGAGGTCCGAGTCCGCGAGGCGCCAGCCCTGGCGTCGCCAGCTGTCGACGGAGATCGCGTCCGGCGTGTGACGGTGATCAAGCCCGCGCCGCGGTGGCCTCGTCTGGACATCTCCGAGCTCTGGCACTACCGCGAGCTGATGCTGCGCCTGGTCTGGCGCGACGTCATGGTCCGCTACAAGCAGACCTCGATCGGGATCGCGTGGGCGATCTTGCAGCCGTTCCTGACGATGGTCGTGTTCACGCTCGTCTTCGGCCGCTTCGCGAACTTCCCCTCGAAGGGGATCCCGTACCCGATCTTCACCTACTCGGCGCTGCTCCCGTGGACGTACTTCTCGTCCGCCGTCGCGCTGTCGAGCGCGAGCCTCGTGTCGAACAGCGCGTTCGTGACGAAGGTGTACTTCCCGAGAGTCCTGATGCCGCTCGCGGGGGTCACCACGCCGATCGTCGACTTCGGCCCCGCGTTCATCGTGCTCGTCGGGATGATGGCGTGGTTCGCGGTGTGGCCGAGCCTCGGCCTGATCCTCGCGCCGTTCTTCCTGATGATGGCGACAGTCACCGCCGTCGGCGTCGGGTTGTTCCTCTCTGCGGTCAACGTGCGCTATCGCGACGTGCCGTACGTGATCCCTTTCCTGATCCAGATGTGGCTGTTCGTGTCCGGTGTCGTCTACGCGATCAGCTCGCTGCCGGAGAAGTGGCAGTGGGTGCTCGCGCTCAACCCGATGACGGCGGTGATCAACGGGTTCCAGTGGGGAGTCGTCGGCACCGCGCATCCCGATCCCTGGAAGGTGCTCGTCAGCCTCGCAGCGATGACGGCGATGTTCGCCTTCGGCCTCTGGTACTTCCGTCGCTCCGAGCCGCGGTTCGCGGACACGATCTGATGGTCGCCGCCGTCTCCGTCGAAGGGCTGTCGAAGCGCTACCGGATCGGGAAGCTCCAGAGCGCCTACGGGACGTTGCGCGACTCGATGGCTGCCGTCGGACGGCGCGCGATCGGCCGCGATCACACGCCCGAGTACGAGGAGATCTGGGCGCTCCGCGACGTGACGTTCGATCTCGGCGAGGGCGGTGTCCTCGGCGTGATCGGGCGGAACGGCGCCGGCAAGACGACCCTGCTGCGGATCCTCACCCGGATCACGACGCCCACCGAGGGCCGCGCCGAGATCCGGGGGCGCGTCGGGAGCCTGCTCGAGGTCGGCACGGGCTTCCATCCCGAGCTGACCGGGCGCGAGAACGTGTACCTCAACGGATCGGTGCTCGGAATGAAACGGCGCGACATCACGGACAGGTTCGCGGACATCGTCGAGTTCGCAGGCGTGGAGAAGTTCATCGACACACCGGTCAAGCGTTACTCGAGCGGCATGTCGGTGCGTCTCGCCTTCTCCGTGGCCGCGCACGTCGAGCCCGAGATCCTGCTCGTGGACGAGGTGCTCGCGGTCGGGGACGCAGAGTTCCAGCGCCGCTGCCTCGGGCGAATGGAGGATCTGAGCGACTCCGGCCGCACGGTGCTCTTCGTCTCGCACAACATGCAGACGGTCTCGCGCCTCTGCGATCGTGCGATCCTGCTGGAGGGCGGTCGGATCGCGATGGACGGGCCGAGCCCGGAGGTGGTTGCGCGCTACCTGCAGCAGGGTCACGGCGGCGGCGCGTCCCACGAGTGGCCGGACCTCGCGACGGCACCCGGGAAGGACTTCGTCCGGCTCCGCTCCGTGCGTGTGCTCCAAGACGACGTCGTCACCGACTCGGTGGACGTCCGAAAGCCGGTCGGGCTCGAGATCGGATTCACCGTGCTTCGCCTCGGGGAAGCCGTCTTCCCGAAGGTCAAGGTGTACGACCGCGACGGAAACGTCGCGTTCAACGCACTCGACACGAGCGAGCGGTGGCAGGAGCCGTCGACGCCCGGCGACTACGCCGCGATCGCCTGGATCCCCCCGAACCTCCTCAACGAGGGACTGATCAGCGTCGACGTGGGCATCTGCTCGCTCGGCTCCCAGAAGCTCATACCGCATGCCGGCGCGGCCGACGTCGTCTCGTTCCACGTCCACGACCCGGGGATGGGCGACTCCGCACGCGGTCTCTTCACCGGCCAGCTGCGAGGCGCGATCAGACCGCTGCTCGACTGGACCAGCGAAGAGCAGTAGCTCGCGCTCTGATGAGCATGCAGATCGTCGGCATCGTCCTCGTCCGGAACGAGGACCTGTTCGTCGAGCGTGCGATCCGGAACGTGGTCGAGTTCTGCGATCGCATCCACGCGGTCGACCATGTGTCGTCGGACGGAACGTGGGACGTGCTTCGCGCGCTCGAATCGGAGTTCGACCACGTCGAAGCGCGCCGCGTGCACGACGCTCGCGTCTCCCACGCGCTGCTCGAGCCCTACGCAGGCACGGAGACGTGGATCTTCGGCGTCGACGGGGATGAGCTGTACGACACGGCGCGGCTCGTGGGATTCCGTCGTGAGCTGCTCGCCGGCGCGTACCGAAACGTGTTCAAGGTGGCGTCGAACGTCCTCAACTGCATCGACGTCGACCGCGAGCGGCAGACCGCCACTGGGTATCTGTCACCACCCTCGCGCTCGATCACGAAGCTCTACAACTTCGCTGCGCTCGACTCGTGGCAGGGGGCGTCGCAGCGGTTGCACAGCGGGACGCCGACGTTTCGCGAGGGCTACGACGAGCGAGCAGTGGACAACATCGGCGAGTACACGTCGTGGGACGAGTCGCCGCTGCGCTGCCTGCACGTCTGCTTCCTGCCGCGGTCGAGCGAGGACTCGCGCTCGGGCACGACTCCGACAGGGCGATCGAACCTCGGCGAGTCGGCGCTACTGGATCGGAGCTGGCGCGGCGACCTGAAGCGGCGTCTTCGCCGTCGCGGCACACCGCCCGAAGCCTCGACGTGGAAGCGCGAGAAGTACATGCGCGGCGAGCTCGTGACCGTCGACGCCTCGCCGTTCCTCGCCGGCGCAGGGGTCGGCGTCAGCTGACTGCGTAACGCTGCGTGTCGTCGAGGCCGGCGACGACGTCGGCGTCGAGCGAGTAGTTGCGCTCGGTCAGCGAAGCGAGCGACGCCGGCGACGAGTAGGTGACCGTCGCGAGGACGCGTGGCTTCGCAGTCGCGAACCCGCCGCGGTGGAAGCCGCTCGTGTTGCAGAAGATGATCGTCCCCTTCGGCGCGGTGAACGTCCTGACCGCCTCGGCCGGGATCCGCCGGGCGAGCTCCTCCTGCGGCGGGTAGTTGTCGCCGAGCGGCCGCCATGCCCAGTCCTGCGCATAAGGCCCGTCACCGGCGCTGCCGGGTACGTACTCGAACGGACCGGTGTCCTCGTCCACGTCGACGAGGTAGAGAAAGGCTTTGCAGAGATGGCGATCGTTGTAGTCGCGGTGCCAGCGCTGCGATGCCTTCCGCTCACTCTCGTCGGACTGCGGCACCGTGTACCAGACGTCGACGTACTCGAGCTTCGACCAGAGTCGGAGATAGGCGTTCGCCACGTCCAGCATCCGGTGCGAGAGGCAGAGGCGGAACCAGGCGTCGCGCAGGTCGAGGTGCGCGCCGTAGCTGTGGAGCCTGACGACGAACTCCTTGCCGACGTGCCGGTGCAGCCCGTCTGCGCCGGCACCGTTCGACTCGCCGCGCAACGCTGCCTCGGTCGTCTCGACGAAGCCGGCCCCCTGCTGCTCGATCTCCGACTCGAGCGCCCGGTCGACAGCGAGATCTGCGAGCGAGACGGTGGCGTAGCCGTCGCGATCGAGCGCGCCGACGATCGTCCGCTGGACGTCGTCGAGCTGTGGCCGGCCGTGCTCGAACCGGCGGCGACTGGCCGGGTTCGAGAGCAGGCGATCGTGCAGCTCGTACGTCGCTCTGATCCCGCGCCGCTCGACCGCCAGCGCGACGTGGTGTGCTCGTCGAGAGAGCTTCGTCCGTTTCCTGTGCACGGCGGAACCCTACCGCGCGCCCGCGCGTGCTCTAGCGTGTCGCGCGTGTCGCAGGCACCACCGACGTCGGTCTTCTTCGCGTATCGAGATTCGCCGCAGCGGCGAGCCGCGTTGTCGGCCGAACCGGGCGATCCCGAGCGGTACTGCCTGTTCGGGCTCGACGAGGTACAGGCGCGCGGCGTTCGGGTTCGCCACAACCTCGAGCCCGTCGGCGAGCCGCCGTCCTGGTCGCGGCTTGCCGGCCTTGCCGTCAACGAGGCACTCCACGCGACGGGCGGCTACGGCGGCGACTTCGCCTCCGTGCTGCGCTGCCTGCCCGACGTGAACGCCGCGGAGGTCGTGTTCTCCACCGTCGACACGGTCGGCATCCCGCTGGTGCTGCTCGAGCGGGCGTTGCTGGTCCGATCGCGACTCGTCTACGCCGCGATCGGGCTGCCGGAGCGGCTCCAACAGCTGAGCGGACGCATGCGCCGCCTCTACGTCGGCGCGTTTCGATGCGCGGAGCACGTCGTCGCGTACGCGCGCAGCGAGGCCGACTGGCTGCGGGACTGGCTCGGCCCTGGTGCGCCGACGGTCACCTTCGTGCCGTTCGGGGTCGACGTCGACGCGTTTCGACCCGAGCCCGGGCGCGTTGCGGATGTCGACGTCGTCTCCATCGGCGCGGATCCGCGTCGAGACTTCGGGCTCCTCGCCGCGATCGCGGAACGACGCGGCGAGCTCAGCGTGCGAATCGTGACGACCGCGGCCCAGGCGGCTGCGCTCGGCACCGTCCCACCGAACGTCGCGGTCGAGACGGACATCCCGCTCGCCGACGTCCGCGACCGGCTCGCCGCGGCTCGCGTGGTCGCGTTGCCGGTGCGCGACAACAGCTACTCGGGCGCGACGACGGTGCTCCTCCAGGCCATGGCGATGGCAAAACCCGTGGTCGTCTCGCGCACGGAGGCGATCGCCGAGGGGTACGAGCTCGAGGACGGCGTCAACTGCCGACTCGTGCCGCCTGCCGACGAGGCCGCCTTCGAGTCGGCGCTGCGTGACCTGCTCGCGGATCCGGACGGCGCGCGTTCGATCGGCGTCCGCGCCCGGGAGACGGTCGAGCGCGGTTTCTCCTGGGAGCGCTACACGGACGCGCTCTGGCGGCTTCTCGCCGGCTAGCTCGAGACCCTGAGCACGAAGCGCACTGCTGCGCGCGCGCCGAGCCGGTCGGTCACCTGCACCAGGAGGCGGTACGTGCCGGCCGTCCTGGGCGTGCCGGAGATCACGCCGGTCCGGGCGTTCAGGCTGAGCCCGAGCGTCAGGAAGCCGGGCCGGCCGCCGAGGATCCGCCAGATCCGAGGTGCGACGCCACCCGTCGAACGGAACCTGGCCACGTACCGCCGGCCCACGGTCGCGCCACGCACTGGTGTCTTCGCGACCGCGAGGCGCGAGGCGACCGCGAGGCGAATCGTGGACGACTTCTGGAGACCCAACGTATCCGTGACGACGAGCTTGAGCGAGTGTGCCCCGGGAGCGGTCGGCAGGCCGGTGATCGTCCCGCTGGCGGGATCGAGTGCCAGCCCTGCGGGCAGCGGGGTGCTCGGATCGAGCGACCAGGTGTAGGCGGGCTTCCCGCCGGTGGCGCTCGACTTGATCGTGACTCGCCGTCCGACTTCACCGGCGACCGGGGAGGGCGCGGTCATCGTTAGCTGCGGGACGACCGTGATCGTGTACGTCTGCGTATCCGAGCGCTCGCCGTCGACGGCTTGGATCCTGAACGTGTAGCTGCCTGCCGCGGTCGGCGTCCCGCTCAGTTGCCCCGTCGAGGTGTCGAGCCCGATCCCGGGAGGAAGCGTTCCGGACGTCACCGACCACGTCGGGGTCCCGCTGTTGACCGTCAGCTGCACGCTGTACGGAACAGTCAGCTGGCCGGGCGTCAGCGTGCTCTGCGTCTGCTGGATGGTCAGCCCTTCCAGGACTTTGATCGTGAACTCCCGGTCGGCATGGGGATCGGCCGGACACGAGCTCTTGAGCTGGACCCAGAAGGACCAGCTGCCCGCGTCCGTGGGCACGCCGCTGATGAGTCCGGTGCTCGTCAGGGTCAGGCCGGGCGGCAGCGTGTCGGTTATGAGCGAGAACTTGAGGGGCTTGCAGCCGCCTGCCCCGTTCATCTGCTTGGTGTACGGATGTCCGGTGTAACCGGTCGGCATGTCGAAGCTGTCGTCCGTGAACCGCAACGCGAACGCGGCCGGCACGACGATCAGCGCGGCGACGCAAGCGAGGATCAGAATCCTGGGGAAGCGCATGCGAGGAAGCTCTTTCTCCGAGTAGCTCCTGGACGGGCGGATGGTAGCGCGGCCCGCTCGGCGAGTCTGCGCTCGAGCGGGCGCGCAGTTCTTCTTCGCGGGTGGCCTAGCTCGAGACCTTGAGGACGAACGACACGGCCGAGTGGGCGCCGAGCTTGTCGGTCGCCTGGAACAGCAGGCGGTAGGTGCCGGCCTTCCGCGGCGTGCCGGAGATGACGCCCGTGTTGGCGTTGAGCCTGAGCCCGGCGGGCAGGAAGCCCGGCCTGCCGCCCATGATCCTCCACTGGCGCGGCGCGACGCCGCCAGTTGCTCGGAGGGTGGCCCGGTACTTTTCGCCCACGGTTGCATGCCTCAGCGGCTTCTTCGTGATCGCCAGGTGGGCCGCGACGGCGAGCCTGAGGTCGGCGGTCTTCGTCAGCCCGAGCGTGTCGGTGACGGTCAGCTTGAGCGGGTACGTGCCGGTGGCGGCGGGCTGGCCGCTGATCGTGCCGGTGGCGGGATCGAATGCCAGGCCGGCGGGTAGCGGCGTGCTCGGGTCGATCGACCAGGTGTAGCCGGGCTGTCCGCCCGTCGCGGTCGGCTTCAGGCTGAGCGGCAGTCCGACCTCACCGGCGAGCGTCGAGGACGCAGCGAGCGTCAGCTGAGGGACGACCGTGATCGAGTAGGTCTGCGCGTCCGTCTGCGAGCCGTCCGAGACCTGGATCTTGAACGTGTAGCTGCCTGCCGCGGTCGGCGTCCCGCTCAGCTGCCCCGTCGAGCTGTTGAGCCCGATCCCTGCGGGGAGCGTGCCGGAGGTCACCGACCATGTCGTGCCGGTGGTCTCCGACGCCGTCAGCTGGACGTTGTACGCGGTGTTCAGCTGGCCCGGTGTCAGCGTGCTCTGCGTCTGCTGGATCACCAGGCCCGCGACGACCTTGATCGTGAATTCCCGCTGTGCGTCGGCCGGGACGCACCAGGACTGTGACGGCGGATTCTGATCGCTCAGCTGGACCCAGAAGGACCAGGTGCCCGCGTTCGTCGGCGTGCCGCTGATCAGCCCACTCTTCGACAGCGTCAGGCCGGGCGGCAGCGCGCTGTTCTGGAGCGAGTACTGGTAGGGCAGCGCGGGGCCGCAGCCGCCGGCGCCGTGGAACTGCTTGCTGTAAGGCTTGCCCGTGTACCCGGTCGGCATGTTGAAGCTGTCGTCTGTGAACCGCAGCGCGAGCGCACTCGGAACGACGATCAGCGCGACGAGACAAGCGAGAATCAGAATCCTGGGGAAGCGCATGAGAGTGAAGCTCCTTTTCGGGGAAATCCAGGCTTTTCGAGACCCCTCCTCCTGGACCGGGCGCATGGTAGCGCGGATTTGGGATCGGGAGCCCAACTCCTCCAACACGTGAACCAGCCTGTGAGATGAGTCTCCGAGCCATGAGACGTCTGGCAGGCGCCGAAGTTCGGGCGATCGGCCGCCGCGCGCAGGCCGAGGCCGACCGATGGCGCTCCCGCGCAGGTCGCGCCGACCTAGCGGTCTTCCACCAGTTTCATCCGCCTCCGTACGGCGGAGGCAACCAGTTCCTCCTCGCGGTGACGCGGGAGCTTCGACTCAGGGGGCTCGAGCTCGAGCAGAACCGGATCTCGGGCGGGACGCCGGCGTGCCTCTACAACTCGTTCAACTTCGACTACGTGCGACTTCGGCGGTTCGCGCGAGACGACGTGCGGATGGTGCACCGGGTGGACGGTCCGGTCGGCGTCTACCGCGGCTTCGACGACGGCACCGACTCGCTCGTGCTGCGTGCGAACCACGAGTTCGCGGCCGCAACGATCGTGCAGTCGCGCTACAGCCTCGAGAAGCATCGCGAGCTCGGGCTAGAGCTTCGCGATCCCGTCGTCATCCACAACTCGGTCGATCCGGCGATCTTCCACCCACCGGCCGAGCGCGAGCAGACCGACAGTCGGCGTTTGCGCGTGATCGCGACGAGCTGGTCGGACAATCCGCGCAAGGGAGCCGATGCCCTGGAGTGGCTCGACCGCAACCTCGACTTCAGCCACTTCGAGGTCACGTTTGCGGGCAACACGCGCGCGTCCTACGAGCGAGTTCGTGTCGTCGGCCCGCTGCAATCGGAACCGCTCGCCGAGCTGCTGCGTACTCACGATGTCTATGTCGCGGCAAGCCGCGACGATCCGTGCTCGAACGCGCTGCTCGAGGCGCTCGCCTGTGGGCTCCCGGCGGTGTACCTGCGCAGCGGCGGGCACCCGGAGCTCGTCGGCGACGCGGGCGTGGGCTTCGACGACGTGGCCGAGGTCCCGGGAGCGCTCGAGCGGCTCGCACAGGAGCTGGACGAACGGCGCGACGCGATCCGGGTGCAGCCGCTCGGCGACGTCGTCGACCGGTATCTCGAGGTGATCCGCGGAGCCGGGCTGGCGCCTCAGCGCGGCGCGTAACGGCGGTGCAGCATGAGCGCGTTTCCGTCCGGGTCGTGGAAGAACGCCATGTGGCACACGCCGGTGTCGAGCGTCTCGCCGACGAACTCGACGCCCTT
>DASPSY010000070.1:0-14234 GCA_035623685.1 Gaiellaceae bacterium | reverse complement strand
CCTAACGAGCGGGAGGATTCGATGGCCGCAACGCCTGAGGTCGAGGCACGGCGGCAGGCGATGGTTGTGCGGCCCGCG
Source organism: Gaiellaceae bacterium (assembly GCA_035623685.1). Lineage (GTDB taxonomy): Bacteria > Actinomycetota > Thermoleophilia > Gaiellales > Gaiellaceae > 3-1-20CM-4-69-9. The sequence goes on along the minus strand of DASPSY010000070.1, from coordinate 14,156 downwards.
AGGGGTTCGGCGCCGCTGATCGAGTTGGTGGGGGTCGTAAAGACGTATCGGATGGGCCGGGTTGACTGCCGCGCTCTGCGTGGGGTCGATCTCGTGATCGGGGCGGGGGAGCTGGTGGCGATCGTGGGTCCGTCGGGGAGCGGCAAGACGACGATTCTCAATCTGGTAGCGGGGATCGACCGGCCGACGGCCGGAGCGGTGACCGTCCACGGCCGGCGGATCGACACGATGAGCGAGGAGGAGCTGGCGGTCTGGCGCGGCGAGCACGTGGGCGTCGTGTTCCAGTTCTTCCAGTTGCTGCCGACGCTGTCGGCGCTCGAGAACGCAGTCTTGCCGCTCGATTTCGCCCGCCGCGGGTCGAAGCGGGAGCGGTTCGAGCGGGCGCGGCACAACCTCGACCTGGTCGGTCTGGGTGACAAGTGCGACCACCTGCCGGCGGAGTTGTCGGGCGGCGAACAGCAGCGGGTTGCGATCGCGCGGGCCCTGGCGGGCGATCCGCAGCTGATCGTCGGCGACGAGCCGACCGGCAACCTCGACAGCGTGACCGCGGCGGAGATGTTCGATCTCTTCAAACGCCTGAACGACGAGGGCAAGACGGTCCTGTACGTGACTCACGATCGCGAGCTGGCAGCGCGTGCGCACCGGGTCGTCACGATCCGCGACGGCCTGGTCGTCGCGCCGTGAGGTCGCTGAGGTGGTGGTCTCGGCGCTCTCTCGCAAGTCGATCACCGACCTGAGCCGGCGCAGGTCGCGTACCTTCTTCGCCGTCGCGACGCTGGCGCTCGCGGTGACGAGCATCGGTTTGCTCGCGTTGCCGACGGTGATGAACCGCTCGATGCAGGCAGCGGTCGCATCCGACCGGCTCCCTGATCTGACGCTATACACGCGCCCGCTCAGCCTCGACCCGTCCGAGCTAGCGAAGCTAGGGGCGCTCCCGAACGTGCGGGCGCTCGCGCCGAGTTCTGTCTTTGGCGGCCGCATGTACATCGGCGCTCGCCGCGCGTTCCTGTACGTCCGCGGCGTCCCCGACTTCGCCGACCAGCGTGTGAACGTCGTTCACGTCGTCTCGGGGACGGCGCCCACGAACGATGCGGTGCTCACCGACGTCCAAAACGCGAACCATGCGCTGTTGCACGTGCACGCGGGCGAGACGGTCCGCATCATCGGCGCCGACGGAGCCGTGCGGCGGCTGCAGGTGAGCGGGACGGCGCGCAATCTCGACGGCGGCCAGCAGGTCGCCTCCGACGACGTGATCATGCTCTATGCGACGCCGGCGACGGTGGCGTCGCTGAGCGGCTTGCCCGGCTACAGCGCGTTCGCCTTCCGACTTGCGAACACGAGCAAGGCCGCGGTCGAGTCGACAATCACGGCGGTTCGCCGGTCGCTCGCCGCCGTACCCGGCTTCACCGGCTTCACCGACCTCCCTGATGTCCGCACGGCCGGGGATTGGCCCGGTAAGTCGACTTACCAGAACGACGCGAAGTTCTTCTACGTGATCATCGCGCTGGCGCTCTTGTCGGCCCTGGTGCTGATCGCAAACACGATCACGACCCTGATCGCAGAACAGACCTCGGAGATCGGGATCATGAAGGCGGTCGGAGGCCGCCGCCGGCAGATCGCCACCGTCTACCTGAGGACGGCGCTGCTACTGGGCGCGCTCGGAACGGTGGTCGGCGTCGTGCTCGGGGCAGTGGTCGCTTATCTGCTGAGCCGCTACTTCGGCTCGACCTTCTACGCCGTCGACGTCGGGTTCGCGATCGACGTACCCGTCGTGCTGGTGAGCGCGCTTGTCGGTCTGCTCGTGCCGCCGATCGCGGCACTGCCGGCGATCCGCCGCGCGGTGCGGGTACCACTGCGCGAGGCGCTGCAGGCAACCGGCTCGGCCGTTGGCAGCCAGGACGCCGGCGACCGGCTGCTGCGCCGCATCCGCTTCCTGCCGCGCAGCGCGCAGATCGGGCTGCGCAGCGTCGGCCGCCGCAGGCGGCGCAGCCTCTCGACCGCGCTCGTGATCGGGCTCGCGGTCGGCACGCTGCTCGCGCTGGTCGGCTTCGAAACCGGCGTTGCCAAAGCCAGCAAGGTGTCCTGGGGCGACCACGGTGAGGACGTCAAGGTCACCGCGCAAGGACAGCGGTACCTCGATGCCCGTGCCGAGCGACTGATCCGCTCCACCCCGGGCGTCGCTGCGGTGGAGCCGATGTTCGTCACCGGCGTGAAGCTCGCCGGCACCGACGCGAAGATCTGGGCCGTCGTCCCGTCGACGATGTTCCACTACCACCTCGTCGCCGGGCGCTGGTACACGCCCGCCGAGAACGCCGGGCGCGCACACGTAGCTGTGGTCGAGCGCGAGCTCGCCCGCACGACCGGCACCCACCTCGGCGACACGATCCGCGTCCAGACGGCCGCCGGCCTCGCCAGCTTCCGCGTGATCGGCCTTGCCTCGAACCAGCAGGAGAACGGCACTGCGGTGTTCGTGCCGCTGGCGACGATGCACGCGCTGCTGCCCAGCAGGCCCGCCGACGCCAACGACTACTGGGTGCGCACAACATCGCACGCGCACGCGTTCATCGACCAAACGACGACCCGGATCGAGAACGCACTGACAGCGCACGGCTACGACGTCGGCACCGAGGTCGTCTACGTGCAGCTCGCGAACGAGATCGCCGGTAACCGCTCGGCCACCACCTCCCTCACCGTGGTCGGCTTCCTGATCGTCGCGATCAGCATGGCCGGGCTCGCCAACGCGCTGACGATGAGCGTGCTCGAGCGCACCCGTGAGATCGGCATCCTGCGCGCGATCGGTGCCCGTGCCCGCGATATCCGCCACATCTTCGCCACGGAGACCGTCGCGCTCTCGCTCGCCGGCTGGCTGATCGGGATCCCGCTCGGCTACCTCCTCAACATATTCCTCGTCTGGATGACCAACGAGGTTCTCCACGTCGAGGTGCCGTTGAGCTTCCCAGCCCGAAACGTTCCGATCGCGCTCGCCGGCACGGTCCTGCTCGCGCTCCTGATCACGCTCGTCCCGATCAGGCGCGCCGTCAAGTACAAGGCCGGCGACGCCCTTCGCTACGCCTGACACGCAAGCGGAACGCGAGACCTAGGCGCTTGACGCCGATCGTCGCTGCGGGCACGGTCCAGCGGTGCGGACCGTGTTCCTACTTCGGCACGCGAAGTCGAGCTGGTCGGACCCGACGCTTGCCGACGTCGACCGCCCGCTCACGCCGCGAGGCGAACACGCGTCGAGGAAGCTTGCCAGGTACATCCAGCGGAGGAGGATCCAGCCATCGCTTGTCCTCTGCTCACCCTCACGTCGCACCCGCCAGACGCTCGAGGCGGTCGAGGCTTCGCTTGGCAAGCGTTGCACGGTCGAGGTTGTCCCCCAGCTCTACGGCGCTTCGGAACAGGATCTGCTCGAACGGCTCCGGGCTCTTCCCGAGTCCGTGAGCTCGGTGATGGTCATCGGCCACAACCCGGGCCTCCACAACCTCGCGCTTGCCCTCGCCTCGCGGGGTGCTTCTCTACCGCAGCTCAGGGAGAAATTTCCGACCGGTGCGCTTGCCACGCTCGTCGCCCGCAGCGAAGGCTGGACAGCCATTGGCCCCGGCGCGGCAGAGCTCGTCGATTACGTTGTCCCCAAGCAGCTGCCCTGAGCTCCACCGATCACAGGCGAGGAGGTGCGTGATGACGACCGACAAGTCGGGGCGCACGAGTGCCGGCATCCTCCTCTGGCGCAGCCGGGAGGGCCGGCTGGAGGTGCTGCTCGCCCATCAAGGCGGACCCTTCTGGGTCAAGAAGGACCTCGGTCATTGGACGATTCCCAAGGGCGAGGTGGAGCCCGGCGAGGAGTTCGTGGCAGTGGCTCGGCGAGAGTTCGCAGAAGAAACGGGACACCACGTCCCGAACCGGCCGTTCATCGATCTCGGGCAGATCACACAAAAGTCGGGCAAGCACGTACTCGGGTGGGCAGTCGAGGGAGACCTCGATCCATCGACCGCGACGAGCAACACGTACGAACTGGAGTGGCCACCGCGTTCAGGCACCCTCCAGACCTTCCCCGAGATCGACCGCGTCGAGTGGTTCGATCTCGACGAGGCACGCCGAAGGCTGAAGGCGGCGCAGGTTCCCTTCCTCGATCGGCTTCAGGCGGCGCTTCGACACGGGCACCGTGGCGGTAGCTAGAGAGCGCGACGCCAACCACGTACGAACCGGGCCCGCGCACGTCAGACCGAAGCGGTCATACTCGCCGCGTGGACGCGCCGCTGATCCTCGTCACCGGCGCGACCGGCAAGGTCGGCCAGGCGTTCATCCGGAGGGTTCTCTCGTCGGGGGACGAGCGGCTCGTCGGGATCAGAGTCAGAGCGTTGTGCCACAACCGGCCGCTGCAACCATCGGCGCGGCTCGAGGTCGTCTCGGGCTCGATCGACCGCCGCGACGTCGTCGACGCCGCCACCGAGGGCGTCACCCACGTGCTTCACCTGGCGACGAGCAAGGAGACGCCCGAGACGATCTTCGACGTCGCCGTGAAGGGACTGTTCTGGCTGCTCGAGGCCTGTCGCGTCAGTCCCACCTTCCGGCGGCTCGTGCTCGTCGGCGGGGACGCCTCGGTCGGGCACTTCGTCTACGCGCATCCGGCCCCCGTCACCGAGACGCAGCCGCACAAGGCGTACCCCGGCTGCTACGCGCTCTCGAAGGTGCTCGAGGAGGTGATGCTCGAGCAGTACGGCGTGCAGTACGACCTCGACGTCTGCTGCCTGCGGGCGCCGTGGATCATGGAGAAGGACGACTTCCGGTACCAGCTCTCGTTCGGGGAGGACGTGTTCGGTGGACCGCGCTGGCGCGACCTCGTCGGCGCCGAGCAGGCGGACGCGTACGTCGAGCGAGGAGCAGTGCCTGTGATGCTCGACGAGGACGGGAGGCCGGTGAAGCGGAACTTCGTCCACGTCGAGGATCTCGTGGACGCGATCGTCGCCGCCCTCGACCACCCGGCGGCAAGACGTCAGACCTTCAACATCTGCATGGACGAGCCGGTCGACTACGGCGAGCTCGGCGCGTACCTGGCCGAGTCTCGCGGGTCGCCGACAGTCGAGATCCGCACGCCGTACCACACGACCTGGCTCGACAACTCGAAGGCGAAATTCCTGCTCGGTTGGCGCCCGCGCTACGACTGCGAGCGGCTGGTGGACGAAGCGTGGAGCTACGAGCGCAGTCCCGACGAGCCTCGTGTCGTCTGGTATCCGGGATAACCGGCCGACCTCGGGAGAGTGCTCGGCCGCGTCAGGCGGCGAGTCGGAGGAGCGCGTCGCAACGGAAGCTGACACCACGACGATGCGGAGGGTCAGACTACGTCGCTTGATCTGCTCGTCGGGCCCCACCGATCGGCCGTACGTCTCGCTCACGTTCGACGACGGTCCGTCGCCCTTCACGAAGCCGATCCTCGATGTCCTCGCGGAGCACGGAGTGGGGGCGAGCTTCTTCGTCATGGGGGCCGCCCTGGCCGACGAGACGAGGCCGCTCGTCGAGGCCGCACACGCCGCAGGACACGACGTCGGGAACCACACGCATCACCATTTCCACCTCGAGGAGTGCGACGAAGCGACGGTGCGCGAAGAGATCCGTCGGACACACGGCGACCTCGTCGAGATCCTCGGAGACCCGCCGGTGTTCGTCAGGCCGCCGTACGGCACGGATCTGGATCGTGTGGACGAGATCGTGACGGAGCTCGGGTACCGAGCGACCGTCTACTGGTCGATCGACCCACGCGACTGGGAGCAACCGCAACCGTCGGCTCGGACGATCGTCGACCGAGTCCTGGCCGACGAGCGGCTGGCCGCCGGCGCGATCGTGCTCATGCACGACGGAGTCTCGCCGAACCAGCCGGACGAGTCGCGCGCGGAGACCGTAGAGGCCGTTCGCCTCTTGATCCCCGCACTGCGCGAGCGCGGCCTCGAGCCCGTCACCCTGTCGAGGCTGCTCAATGGACGAGCGCGACCTTCATCGCAACCACCGTGATCCCGAGCACGAGGTTGACGATCAAGACCATCACCGTACCCAGTCCGCCGAGCCGTACTGCGCGCGCGTAGCGGTAGCCCTGGATAGAGAGCATCGCGAGCGCGACGGCGAACGCCGCCCAGATCGAGGTCTTCTCGCCGATCCAGCCGACGACGCCCAGCAACAGCGCGATGACCGGAGCGAGCGCCGCCAGCACGATGCCGAACTCGCGGCTCGCCACGCTTGCGATGCTCGGCGGGCTCAGCCGACTTCGGCGTTCGATGCTCTCCGACAGCGCATTCGCGTACACGTACGCACACCAGAAGACGAAGACGGCGCTGACGACGAGCTCGACGAGCTTCGCGGGGTCGTGCCTCTCCGCGGCGTAGGCCGCGGTCAGCGCCGCCATCACGAGGATCGTTCCGTAGATAGTGCTGCCGATCCGGCCTTCGCCGCCGACGGCGATCCGCGTCAGGGTATGCACGATGGGTCGGATCTAAGCGGCGTGCTGAGCCGTCGGCGGAATCACCGCGCCGATCAGCCAGAAGATCGGGATGAAGATCCCGAAGAGGAACATCACCCAGTGGCCCTTCCTCAGGGTCATGAACCCGAGCGTGAACAGCAGGACCAGATACAGGAACGCTCCGCCGAAACCGATTCCCCACCACATGTTCTCTCCCTCGTCGATGTTTCGCCGCGGCCGCGTGCTCGCATCCGAGCACGGGCTGCACCGGGCCCTAGCTTGACAGCTTCGTTCGTCCGCTACGAGGCCGACGAGATGCGGGGCAGCGAGATCCGTCTCGTCGGAGGCTTGGACGGGCTCGGCACGGGCTCGACCGCGGGCGCTTCGTGCACGTCGTGCTCGGATACCGTCGCCTCTCCGTTCGACGCCCGCTTCTGCCACGCGAGCGCCGCATCGAGGAACGACGAGAGCTCGCGGTTCGTCGCGTCTGTGAACTCCTTGATCCGAGCGTTCTCCTCGTCGAGGCGCGCTCGATCGATCTCCGCGCCGGAGATGATCTCTCGCGCTCTCGCCTGCGCCTCCGGCACTGCCTTGTCGACGATGCTCGCCGCGCGGGCCCTCGCCTTCTTGACGATCGTTTCCGCCTCGTGGCGCGCCTCGTCCTTGATCGCGGCCGCCGAACGCTTGGCGTCCATCAACGCCGCTCCGAGCAGGCGCTCGTCCTCCTGGTACCGATCGAGCTCCGTCTCCAGCTCGCCGATCATGCGCCGGAGCGCGTCGATCTCGCCCTGGAGCGCCGCGCACTTCTCGTCGAGCTGAGCCCGCTCGCGCGAAACGTCCTCGTAGCTCGAGGCGACGTGCTCGAACAGGGCTTCCGTGGCGTCCCGGTCGTAGCCGCCGCCCATCTTCCGCTTCAACGTCGAAGACGGAAACGCGAACGAGACCGAGCCAGCGTCCCCCATGGACTGATTCTGGACGAGGTCGTGCGGGTGCGGACACCCCTAAAGGTCCAGATGGCGATCCCGGAGCTCTCCGGTGCCGCAGCGATGCTTCGAGGCCGCGCCGAGGGGGAAGCGGGGAACCAACCCCCTCGACCATGGCCTGCACGTCCGTTGCATTGCGCTCCCGTGACTGCGGAGGTGCCGGGCGCGCACGTACGTACCCTCTCAATCAAAGGCCGTCCGCGGCATCCTGGAACTGGCCGGAGGATCAGATCTCGAAGGCAAGGCGCCCGTGCAGCTCGGGCCGTGCGGGAGCGGTCGTCGCTCAGGCGTCGGTGTCGGCGCGGCGCAGGGGCTCGTTCAGGCGTCGCGTCACGTGCTCGCCGAACTCACGGACGGCGCATTCGGGACAGTAGGCCCCGGTCTCCGGCACGTCGTCATCGGTGACGAAGAGCCGCCAGCGCTCGCGAGCGTACAACCAGGGTCGATCGCACTCAGTGCAGATGATCGTGCGAGCTGCGGTGCCGCCTGCCGCAGCTCCATCGTGTTCCGGCGGCATGAGCTCCTTTCCGGTGGCACTTCTCCGGCGCGAGCCGGGCGAAGTCCTCGGTGATGATCCTGCACCGCCGCGTCGCCGGCGCCTACCCCCAAAGGTCTAGGTTTCGGTCGGTGCTAACCGGACAGTGCGGCGCCGTTCGGCGCTCTCTGGCCGTTCGTGCTTGCGAGCTCGATTCGCGTTCCCTCGCGGTCTAGCGAGGCATCCACGGCCTCGATCATGCGCACGACCTCGAGCCCGAGGTGACTCGAGGAAACGGGAACCGTCCCTAGACGGACGGCCCGGGAAAAGTCGGTCAGCTCGCGCGCGAGAGGCTCGACTGCGTCGACCCGCAGCGAGACGATGTCCCCGGTCCGGTACGTGAGCTGGTACTCGCCGAAGGTGGACGGGTCGTTCGGCATCACGCCCGCGTCGAAGACCCGAACGGGCTCATTGGACGTGTCGTCGTAGACGACCATCTTCCGCGAACCGATGATCGCCGTCCGTCGCAGCTTGCTCGGAGCGAGCCACGACAGCTCCACGTGCGCGATCGTCCCGGAAGGAAACTCGAGGTTGATGAACGCGACGTCGGGAGTCCCGGGGAAGATGCAACACCGGCTGAGCGCGCTCGCGTGCGTCGGCGTCTCTCCCAGCCAGTAGCGGAGGATCGAGAAATCGTGCGGTCCGAGATCCCAGGCGACGCTGGCGTCCGCCTGATGGAGCCCCAGGTTCACGCGACTCGTCGAGATGAAGTAGATCTCGCCCAGCTCGCCCGAGTCGATCAGCGAGCGGATCGTCCGCACCGGCGGGCTGTACAGGAACGTGTGTCCCGGCATGAGGACGAGCCCGGCGCGGCGCGCCTGCTCGATCAGCGCCATCGCCTCCCCCGAGGAGGCCGCGAGCGGCTTCTCGACGAAGACGTGCTTGCCTGCGTCGAGCGCGGCGGAGGCCAGCCGGTGGTGTGTCGACACGGGAGTCGCGATGGCGACGGCCTCGACCGAAGGGTCCGCCAAGAGCCTCTCCACGCTCGAGTAGGCCGTCGCGGCCGGATAGCGTCGGCTGTGCTTCTCGAGTCGCTCTGCTGAGAGATCACACAGGCCGACGAGGTCGGCGTCCGTGGATTCCTGAAGGTTGCGTGCCAGGTTCGGCCCCCAGTAGCCGAGCCCGACGACCGCCATGCGGACCGGATCGGACACTCGGTCGGGGCTCGCCGAGACGATCGGGGCCGGCTCGCTGCGAGCGATCATGCCGTCCCCTCGGAGCGGAGCATCTGCAGCGGGGTCCGGAAGAGCAGCCGGAGGTCGAGCCCGAGCGACCAGCTGCGCACATAGGCGACGTCCATGTCCAACGCTTCGCCGAAGCTCGAATGGGCGCGCGCCATCACCTGCCACAGGCCCGTCAGGCCGGCGGGCAGGAGGAAGCGCTCGAAGTGGTGTGGCTTGAACCGCTCGGTCTCGTAGGGGATGCACGGGCGTGGGCCGACGAGGGACATGTCGCCGCGCAGGACGTTGATCAACTGCGGCAGCTCGTCGAGGCTCGTCTTCCGGAGCACGTGGCCGAACGGCGTGATCGCGTTCTTCCGCTCGAGCTTGTAGAGGCCGGTCGCCTCCCCGGTCGCACTCGAGCTCATCGTCGACGCGATGTACGCGCGATGCTCGCTCTCATCGGTATCCGCCCACATCGTCCGGAACTTCAGCGCTGTGAACTCGCGCATGTTCAGCCCGAGTCGCGTCTGTCGGAAGAAGATCGGGCCGGGCGAGGATCGATGGACCTTCCACGCGATCAGCACGAACAGCGGCGACAGCAGGATGAGCGCGAAGGTCGAGCCGACCACGTCGATCGAGCGCTTGATCAGCATCGACGACCGGGTCCACCGCATCGAGGGAACTCCGACGAGCGGCAGCGCCTCCACCGCGTGGACGTCGACGCGCGGGCCAACCATCTCGTAGAGGCGCGGGACGATGTCGATCTGGACGTCGAGACCGCCAAGCTCCCGAACGATCTCCGCCATCCGGGCGTCGGAGATGTTCGAGAAGGCGATGATCACGCGCTCCACCTCGAGCTCGGTGACGATCTCGCGTAGACGGCTTCCTGGACCGAGCAGCTTCACGTCGCCGATGTCCTCGCGCCGCTGCCGCGGCTCCTCGTCCACCAAACCGAGCAGACGGACTCCGTACTCGCCGTGGGCGAGCAGCTTCCGGGCGACCAGCTGGCCGACTTCGCCGGCGCCGACGACGACCGTGTTCTGGACGTACGCCGGGGAGCGAAGGCAACAGATGCGCGCGATCGCGCGGCATGCAGTCACCAACACGGTGGCAAGCAGCCAGAAGCCGATCAGCTTCCCCGGCCGCGGGCTCGAGACCCCCGTGATCCAGCAGCCGATGAAGAAGATCCAGGCGCCGAGTGTGACGAGGTGGACGACGTCGACGAAGTCGTCGACGGTGGAGTGCCCCATGCGCTCCTCGTCGTGCTGGTAGAGACCATGGAGCGCAGCGAGCATCACCCAGGCGGGCAGGCTCACGAAGAACACGGCCAGCTCGTAGACCGGGCGAGCGTGCGCCCCGCCCGCGCTGCTTCCGAAGATTGCGACGGTCAGCGTGAACGCGAGGGACAACCCTGCGAGGTCCGCGACGATCAGCGAGCGCCGGACGAGGATCCGGCGCGTGTCCGGCCTGAGACCGGAACGCGCGCGCACGTGGGCGACGTGCTGTGGAAGCGGCTGGGCAGCGTCGACGGCGATCGCAGCCGCGCCTCCATGGCCTTCCGATTGGTGCACCGTCCCCACTCACTCTCCCGCAGTAGTGCGTTGGGGCCCTCCGGGCCCTAGCACTTCGCACGGTATGTCTCGCCCAGCTCCTTCTCTAGACCAGAATCGCGAGGCTGTCCCGACTCCCCGTTCGGGGAGGTCGGCTCACGCAACCCCCGCGGCGGGTCGGCGAGCTGGTCAGGGGTGCAGCACCCGCGCCGGTACGCCGGCGACGACGTCGCCGGGCGCGACGTCCTTGGTCACCACCGCGCCGGCTCCGACGACGGCGCCCGCGCCGATCGTCACGCCGCCCAGAACCAGCGCACCGGACCCCACACTCGCGCCCTCGTCGACGACCGTCCGGAGCATCTGCCAATCGGCCGTCGTCTGGAGCTCGCCGGCCTCGTTGGTTGCCCTGGGGACCTTGTCGTTCACGAAGATCACCCCGTGGCCGATAAAGACCCGGTCGCGGATTTCGATCCCGTCGCAGATGAACGAATGGCTCTGGATCTTGCAGTGGGCGCCGATGGTCGCGCCTCGTTGGATCTCGACGAACGGTCCGATCCGCGTGCCCTCTCCGACCCGACAGCCGTACAGGTTCGTGAACGGTCCGATGCTCACGTCGGCGCCGAGCTCGACGTCGTCGATCAGGCGATAGGGCAGTTCGGCAGCCTGCCCGTTCCTGGCCTCGATGGATGTCATCCACCGGATTGACGCACGCAATCGACGGAAAACACCTACCCAGAGGAACAGATTTCCGGTGAGGTTTCGGCCCCTCCTCGTCCTGAGGAGGGGGAAAAGGCTTGCATTTCCCCCAAACCTCTCCTAATAGGTGTGACCAGGAGGGGGCTAGCCGCCCGGGTCCCCTGAACTGCGGCATCGGGGGAGGGGATTCTCAGTGGACGCGTCCCGTGAGAGGACGGCCATCATTCACGACAGCCTGCCGCTCTGGGTCACGGCACTCCAAGAGCTGGCGGCGGCAAGCGGCATCCGCGTTGTCGGGAGTGCGCCCGACGAGGCCCAGGCCCTGGACCTCGTCTCGAGAATGCGGCCGACGTTGTTCATCACGGAGATCGACGGTCCCGATGGGACCATCCGTCTCGACATCGTGCGCAAGGCGCGCGGCATCGACGCCGATCTCAAGGTGATCGTCCTGTCGACGTCGTCGGAGCCGGCGGCCGTCGGAGCCGCGTTCGCCGCGGGAGCCGACGTCTACGTCCTCAAGAACGCGGATCCCAACGATCTCTCCGCTGCGATGCGGCAGGTCTTCAACCAGTCCTTCTTCGTCGCGGCGAGCTGGGCCGCCCTACCGGAGGCGGTCGAGTCATCGCCGAAAGACGCGCCGGTGCTCACACGGCGCGAGCTCGAGATCCTGCAGCTCGTCGCGGAGGGCCACACGAACGGCGCGATGGCATCCATGTTGTGGGTGACCGAGCAGACGATCAAGTTCCACCTCTCGAACATCTATCGCAAGCTCGACGTCTCGAACCGCACGGAAGCGGGTCGCTGGGCGCAGCTGCACGGGCTGCTCTCGACGACGAAGCCCGAGCAGACGTGGCCCGCGCGCTCGATGACGGAGGCGGTGCGCTGACATGAATCCGCGCTACGTCAAGACGTTCAACCGTCGCCGCAAGCTCTTCTCGCTCCCGGTCGTCCTCGCGGCGTTCTTCGCCCTCTGGTACATCGTGGGGGCACCGAAGTCGTACGTGTCGGCGTCCTCGCTCTGGTTCGACAACGCTCCGTCGAGCCCGTCCTCGGTCGGGAACACCAACGCCGCGATCTTGCCGCCGTCGTCGCAGGAACAGCAGGTGCTGACGGAGTTGCTGACCACTCGCTCGTTCAGGCTCAAGGTCGCGAGGAGCGGGCCGCTGGCGCGGTATCTTGCGCACCACTCGGCGACCGGCTGGGGGCCGACTGCGGTTCTGAAGAGCCTGCGCGGCGGCGCGTCGCTCGACGACAGGATCATGGCGGCACTCGGCCCGAAGCAGGTCATCACGACGATCGCTGGTCCGCAGGTGCTCGGGGTCGAGCTGCGCGGCCCGACGCCTGCAGTCGCGTCCGGGACGCTGACTGCGCTCGTGAACGAGTTCGAGCGCGAGACGAACGCCACCTTCACGTCGCGGGGGCAGGCTGCCGTCACGTACTTCGAGCAGCAGGTCGCGTCGGCGTCGACCGCGCTGCAGGGCGCGCGCCAGGCGGTCTCGCAGTATCTGGCCGCTCATCCGGCTGCCACGGTTCGCTCCGATATCTCGCTCAGGTCGTTGAGCCAGGCGGAGAAGGCCGCGGCACAGCAGCTCCTCACGGCGACCAACACGCTGAACCAGGCGAAGCTGAATTCGTCCGCCCCAGCGTTCGGCAAGGGGAGTTTTCGCGTTCTCGATTCCGCCAGAGTCATCGGCCCGGTGAGCAGTCACAAGAAGGAGCTGGCCGCGCTCATCGGCGGGCTCTTCGTCGGCGGGCTCGTCAGCCTGCTCGGGATCATCCTGTACACGAAGCTGGAGGAGGCCGAAGGTGAGCGGGAGCTCGCCGCGGCTCCTGCGGCGGCGACGGTTGCGGTTGCCACTGCGGGCACCGGCCGGCAGCCCGCGCGCACACATCGGATCGGAGGCACGCGGCGGGCGCGAGCCGGGCTGGGACGGCGCGCGGCGGCGGTGTCCGCCGCGATGGCGGCCGGCGCGGGGCGCGTGCGCGCTCTTCGCGGCACGACGGATGTCCCGGAGCCCGAAGTGACGATGCCGCCCGCTGCCGACGCGGCCGAGGTCCGAGCGACGACCGAGGTCGTCGCGGTCAAGGCCGACGAGGTCGGCTCGGGGCCGGATCTCGTGGCAGAGGTCGAGGAGACGCTTCCCTCGGAGACGGTGGTCGATCCGAAGCCGCTCACGGCTCCGGTTGCCTTCGGGTGGGGAGTGGGGCCGGAGGCGGAGCCGGACGTCGTGCCGCCCGAGCCGGACGAGATTGCCGCGGAGCCCGAGCTCGTGGCCGAGGTCGAGGAGGCGGTCGCTCCGGAGGCGGTCGTCGACCCCGAGCCGCCCACAGGTTCGCCTGCCGACACGGTGGAGGTTTTCACCTGGCCGATGATGGAACCCGTCGACGTCGAGGAGACGAACGCCCCCGACGAGGCGGCCGAACCGGACGCGATCGAGGCGGAGCCCGACCCGCTGCCGGATGTCGGCGAGCCGGTTCTCGCCGAGACGGTGGCCAGGGCCCCCGAGCCCGAGCCCGAGGAGGAGGCCGCCGCGACGGTCGAGCACCGCGAGACCGCCCCGGCGGAAGAGGCCGAGGTCGCCGCCGAGGTCGACGCACCTGCGTCGGAGGCGGAAGCAGCCGTCGAGGCGACGGTCGGCTGGGAGGGAAGTCGCGCCCAGCACCTTCTTGCGTGGCGCGCTGTCGAGATGCCCGAAGTCGTCCGCGTGTCGACGCCGGAGGGCAACGGCGCTCCTGACGCGGAGACGCGTGAATCCGACGACCGGACTCTGCGCGGCA
>DASPSY010000079.1:0-35858 GCA_035623685.1 Gaiellaceae bacterium | reverse complement strand
TGGGCGACGCCGGCGTCGCATTCACCGACGAGCTGACGTGGGGCAGCGGGATCCGCTCGTGCTACTTCGAGGATCCTGCGGGCAACGTGCTGGAGATCGCCGAGGCCGACATCTGGCCGGGCGGCGCCGATCTCACCTAGCAATCGCGTCGTGGGAGCGCGCGACCCTCGCTCGTGCGCGTTTCCTCCGCGAAGCGGCATGCCTTCTCTTCGCACGAGGCGAAGTTCTCGGACGACGACTAGCTAGTGGAGCGTGTCTTCGAGCACGGCGCGGTCGACCTCGCGGCGCCGCGGTTCCTTGATCATCGCCGCGAGCCGGGAGATCACGTCGAGCGTGTCTCCTCGCTCGACCATGCGCTCGAGCTCGGCCAGCTCGTCGTCGAGCCACTCCGTGTCGATCGGCTGCCGGGCGGCTCGGAAGATCTTCGGGTGCTTGGTCGGACCTACGTGCTCGCCCTCGTTCCACAGCTCCTCGTGCAGCTTCTCGCCGGGACGCACGCCGACGAACTCGATCGCGATGTCCGTGTCCGGCTCCTTTCCGGACAGACGGATCATGTTGCGTGCGAGGTCGAGGATCTTCACCGGCTCGCCCATGTCGAGCACGTAGACGCGGCCGCGGCCGCCGATCGCGCCCGCCTCCACGATCAGGGAGACAGCCTCCGGGATGGTCATGAAGTAGCGCGTCATCTCCGGGTGCGTGACCGTGACCGGGCCGCCCTTCTCGATCTGGCGCCTGAAGATCGGGATCACGCTCCCCGACGAGTTGAGCACGTTGCCGAACCGGACTGCGACGAAGCGGGTCGGCACGTCCTTCCGGTGCCCGTACGCCTCGACGATCCACTCGCAGACCGCCTTCGACTGACCGAGCAGGTTCTTCGGGTTCGCGGCCTTGTCCGTGGAGACGAGGACGAATCGCGCGGCGCCGTACTCGACAGCGACGTCCGCGAGCACCTTCGTCGCGAGCGCGTTGTTGCGCACCGCCTCGAGCGGGTTCGCCTCGAGCAGCGCGACGTGCTTGTACGCGGCCGCGTGGAACACGACGGTCGGCTTGTAGCGCTCGAAGACCTGACTCATCTTCGCGCGATCGCCGCAGTCGCCGAGCACGGTCGCCACGGCCGAGAAGTCGCGCTCGTCCAGAAGCTCGCGCTCGATGTCGAAGAGCGCCGACTCCGACTGCTCCACGAGCACGAGCCGCGACGGCCCGACGCGGGCGATCTGCCGACAGAGCTCCGTGCCGATCGAGCCGCCGGCGCCTGTGACGAGCACCGTCTCGTCCTGGAGGTAGGACGCGATCGCGGCGAGGTCGACCTCGATCGGCTCGCGGCCGAGCACGTCCTGCACCTCGACAGGCCGGATCTGGAGTGCGAGGTTGAGGTCCCCGGAGATCAGCTCGTAGAGCCCCGGCAGCGTCTTCACCGGTACGCCGGCATCGCGCGTCATCTCGACGATGCTGCGGCGCTCGTCGCCGGATGCCGACGGGATCGCGATCAGCACCTCGTCCGGCGTGTACTCCTTGAGGATCTGCGGAAGCTCGGAGGTCGTCCCGAGCACGCGCACGCCGTGGAGCCGGAGGTTCTTCTTGCGCGGGTCGTCGTCGATCAGGCCGATCGGCGTGTAGCCGAGGCTCGGCGCGCGCTGCATCTCGCGGATCACGAGCTGCGCGGCGTCGCCTGCGCCCGCGATGATCACTTCCTTGCCGCGGGCGACGAGCGAGGCAGCACCGGGCCGCTCGATCAGCGAGCGGGCGATCAGTCGCGTGCCTGCGACCATGGCGAGCAGCAGCAACCAGTCCGTCACGGCGATCGACCGCGGCAGCGGAAAGCCCTTCACCGGATGCGCGAGCAGCACGACGAGGTCGCTGACGATGCACGCCGCCGTGACACCCCTGGCCGCACCCCACATGTCCCGCGTCGAGACGTAGCGCCACCAGCGGTTGTAGAAGCCGAACAACATGAAGATCGTCAGCTTGATCAGGATGACCAGCCCGATCGTGTCCTCCATCAGCCGCTGGTACGGCGCCGGGATGCCGTGGTCGAAGCGCAGCCAGAAGGCGAGCCACCACGCGAGCGCGATCAGCACGGCGTCGGCGAGGACGTTCCAGATCCGGTGACGGTTGACCGGCATCATGCGGCCACTGCCACGGTCGAGCGCACGACGTCGACGACCCGTTGCTGCGTGTCCGTGTCGATGCCGGCCCAGAGCGGGACGGAGAAGTTCTCGCGTCCGGCCAGCTCGGTCTCGGGCAGGGACCCCGGCTCGTGGCCGAGGAAGCGCAGCGCAGGCTGGAGGTGGAGCGGCGTCGCGTAGTAGGTCGCGGTGTCGATCTGTGCCTCGGCGAGCGCGGCACGGATCCGGTCGCGGTCGGGGGAGCGACAGACGAAGAGGTGGTAGACGTGGCCGGGCTCGTCGGCTGGCAGCTCGCACACCTCGCCGAGCCCGAGCGCCGCGTAGCGGGCCGCCGCCTCGCGCCGTAGACGCGTCCACTCGGCGAGATGCGTGAGGAACACGCGCAGCGCCGCGGCCTGCAGCTCGTCGAGCCGCGAGTTGTAGCCGATCAGCTCGAAGTCCACCTTGTCGCGCGACCCATGGAAGCGCAGCAGCCTGATGCGCTCCGCGAGCTCGCCGTCCGTCACCGCGATCAGGCCGCCGTCGCCGAGAGCGAACAGGTTCTTCGTCGGGTAGAAGCTGAACGTCGAGGCGATCCCTGTACGCGCGACGTCCGGCGAGCCGAAGGCCTGCGCAGCGTCCTCGACGATCGGGACGCCGAGCCCGGCGAGTGCCCCGAGCGGTGCCGGCCTTCCGAACAGGTGCACCGGCATGATCGCCTTCGTCCGCGGTGTGATCCGCTCCGCGACGTCCGCGGGATCGAGGTTCAGCGTCGCCGGGTCGATGTCGGCGAACACCGGCGTCGCGCCGCGGCGGACGATCGACTCGGCCGTCGCGTAAAACGTGAAGGAGGGGCAGATCACCTCGTCGCCCGCGCCGATGCCCATCGCGTCGAGCACGAGCACGATCGCGTCCGTGCCGTTCGCGACCCCGATCGTCTGCGGCACGCCGAGGTACGAAGCCGCTTCCTCCTCGAACGCCGAGACGTTCGGCCCGAGGATGAACGTGCCCGACTCGAGCACTTCTGCGAAGCGCTCGAGCACCTCCGGTATCAGCGCGCCGTACTGCGCCTTGACGTCAACGAGGGGAATCCGGGGCACGGCGAGGGAGTCTAGTCGAGCGCCAACGCAGCACTCCGTAGACGACCAGGACGAGCAGCGCGGCGACCGCGATGTAGTCCAGGAAGCGGTGGACGCTGTCGTAGCTCGAACCGAAGGCCCAGCCGATCGCCGCAAGGCCGAAGCAGAACACGCCGCAGCCGAATGCCGCGAGCGGCAGGAACCGTCCGTACGGCACGCGTGCGAGACCGGCCGGGATCGCGACGAACGAGCGGACACCGGGAGTGACGAAGCCCACCGGCACCGCGACGCCGCCGAAGCGTGCGAACCACCGCTCTGCTCGTTCCAGCCGCGCGGGCGTCACGTGCAGGAGGCGGCCGTGACGTTCGAGGCCCGTCGTCCCGTAGCTGCCGATCCACCAGCCGATCGTCGCGCCGACGAGGTTCCCGAGCAGACCGGTCACGGAGACCGCCACGTACGCCCACGCGTGCGAGTCGATCTGGTGTCCGAACGCGATCACGTGCGCGTTCGCGAACGCACCGGACGCGAGCGCCCCTGCGTAGAGCATCGTCAGCTCGCTCGCGACCGGGATCACGGCGGCGAGCACCATCAGACCGAACACGGCGTAGAGGCCGTGATCGCCGATGAAGGTCGTGATCGAGCTCGTGACGTCCGCGATCGGCATCGACCGAGCTTAGCTCCGGCGGCTGCTAGGGCCCGGTGGTGAAGGTGCGCGACGCACTCGTGCTCCGGCCGAGGTCGTCGGTCGCGGCGACGTTGAACGTCCAGTGTCCGCCCGCATTCGGCGTGAAGCTCAACGTGTACGTCCCGGGCGCGCGCGAGCCCGAGTCGATCGTCGTCGTCGTGCCATTCGGCGCGGTCACCGTCGCAGTGACCGTCGACGGCCGGACGACTTTGTACGCAAGCGCGACCGCCTTGCCGGTCGGCAGCGTCGTCGTCGGCAGCTGAGGAGCGTACACGCCGTCGTACGTCACGACCAGCGCGTCGGCGATACCCGCCTCCACGTTGCCCGACGGCCGGCTGAGGAGCTTCCCGTCGAAGGCGAGACTCGCGGCCGCACCGGTCCCGAGCGCGCACGCGTTGACGGCGCCGAGCTCCCTCATCGCGAGCGCGAGCTCGAAGCTCGTCATGCCGTTGCTGTACCCCGGCCTGCCGCCGTCCACCGAGACGAGCAGCAGCCGCCCGTCCGAGGTCTGTCCGACGGCTGCACGCGCGGTCCGCTGCAGGAGTTGGGCCGTGGAGAACGTCTCGTTGGAGCGAAAGACGGTCTTGCCGTTGCGCACGAGCACCGGCCCGCCGCCGACCGCGTCGACGATCGTGCTCCACGGCGGAGTGAGGATCAGCCTGATCGTCACGGTCGTGCCGACCGGTGCCTCGGTGGCGAGGATCTTGGCTTGCGTTCCGCGCGAGACGAGCACCGCGCCGTTGGGCGGAATCGGCTGGCTGCCGGTCTGCGCGACCTGAACGGCCGGCGCGTTGAGCGCGGTGTTCGGCACCGCTGCGGGGAAAGGCGAGAGGATCAGCTCCGTCACGCCGGTCTCGCCCGGCGTCGTTGCCCCCCATGCAGGCGTGTAGAGCGTCGTCGAGGCGCCCTTCGGCGGCGGCTGGTTCAGGGACAGCGGACGGTTCTGACCGGTCCCCTTCCACGTGCCGCTGAGCGCGACCTTGTCGACGTGGAGCGTCCCGCCCGCGTCGAAGCCCGCGGCGGAGCGCGTACCGCTCGTCGCAGTCGCGAGCACGCCTCCGCGCATGAGGATGTTCGAGGGCGTCCCCCAACGTGTGTTGAAGAGGTCACCGTCGACGCCGACCACCGTCGTCCCGGCAGAGATCGACTTCTCCATCTGCGTGAGCTGCTGCGTCCCCGCGACTGCGCCGTTCGAGAGCAACGCATGCACGCCGTAGAGGCCGGTCGGCCTCGGCGTCTGCGCGACGTTCAGGACGACGGGGCCGTGCAGCGTGAACTCCAGCTGGCGGGAGTAGACGACTCCGGGCATGAGCGTCTGTCCGCGGATCGGCGCAGCGGCAGCGGGCGCGGACAGCGTCGCGGCAGCGAGAACGATCGTCAGCGAGCGGCGAATCATCGACCCCGCCCCAAGGTAGCGGAACGGCCCGGCGGGCGAGCTTCGTCCGACGTGCCCAAGTGGTATGACCCGCGCATGAGCGCGGGAGCACAGGGGTCCGCGCGACGAGCGAAGGGAACCGGATGAAACGTCTTCTCGTCCTGGCCGTGACGGCTGCGATCGCCGTCGGCGTCTATGCCGCGACCGCCGGCGGCGGCCAGCAGGCCGTCACCCCGAAGCAGTTCGCAGCGCTGAAGAAGCAGGTCGTAACTTTGCAGAAGGACGTCAAAGTCCTCGAGGCAAGCATCGCCTGTATCAATCCAGTAGGAGTGACGTCGTTCGGCGACCCGGTCGGACAAACCGCCGGCTATCACTACAAGCAGCCGGACGGCTCCGAGATCATCACGAGCGCGCTCGACCTGACCGGCCCGGGTGAGACGGCAAGCGCGATCATGGCGACGATCGACCCCACGTGCCTCCAGTCGGCGTACCGTCTGCGTCACCTGAGCGGCCTCCACGTCGCGACGCGCTAGCGACCGTCCTACAGCGGGGCTCCTCCGCGGGGCCCCGCTCAGTTCCAGACCTTGACCTCGCGATAGAGAGTGTCACGCTGAACTGCGGTCTTGCCGAGAGAGCGGATCAAGTGGATCAGCTCCTCGCGCGACGTGCGGTACGTCGTCCCCGCCGCCGAGACGACGTTTTCCTCGATCATCACCGAGCCGAGATCGTCTGCGCCGAAGTCGAGCGCGACCTGGCCGATCTTCATTCCCTGCGTCACCCAGGACGACTGGATGTGCGGCACGTTGTCGAGATAGATGCGTGACACGGCCTGCGTGAGGAGGTAGTCGAACGATGTCGGCATGTCCTCGCGGCGGACTTTGTCGGCCAGCCGGTTGCCGTCGTTCTGGAACGTCCACGAGATGAAGGCGCGGAAGCCGCCGGTCTCGTCCTGCAGCTCGCGGATCCGCCGCATGTGCTCGACGCGCTCGGCGACCGTCTCGACGTGGCCGTACATCATCGTCGCGGTCGTCGACATCCCGATGCGGTGCGCGTGACGCATGACGTTCAGCCACTCGTTCGTCTTCGTCTTCTTCGGCGCGATGACCTCGCGCACGCGATCGACCAGGATCTCGCCGCCGCCGCCGGGGACCGAGTCGAGCCCCGCGTCTCGCAGCCGCGTCAACGTGTCCGGGATGGTGAGCTTCGAGCGGCGCGAGATGTGCTGGATCTCCGGTGGAGACAGCGCGTGCAGGTGGATCGGGTACCGCGCCTTGATCGAGCGGAACAGATCCTCGTAGAAGTCGATGCCGAGGTCCGGATGGTGGCCCCCCTGCATCAGGAGGCCCGTGCCACCGAGCGCGATCGTCTCCTCGATCTTCTTGAAGATGACGGGTTTCGGGAGCAGGTAGCCCTCACGCGTGTCGCCCGGCGAGCGGTAGAACGCGCAGAAGTCGCAGTCCGTGTAGCAGATGTTCGTGTAGTTCAGGTTCCGGTCGACGATGAACGTGATCCGCGAGGGATCGCCCTTTTGGCTGCGGAGCTCGTTCGCGACGCGCCCGATCGGGACGAGCTCGCGGGACTCGAGGAGCGTGAGTGCCTCGGCGTCGTCGATCCGTTCGCCAGCGCGAGCCTTCTCCAGGACGTCTGCGACGATCACGTCACACCTACGACACGGTGTCTGACACCGCGACCTGTGCAGAATCGCCGATCCGCCGAGCTGCTTGCGTCGCCGAGTCGCGGGATGCCGTCACGGTCGCGTTGCACGTGCGGGACGGTGTCTGACACCGGCCTCACGCCACCACCGCCTCTCGGACGAAACGGAGCTCCGGCACCTCGTCGAGCTCGCCGACGTCCTTCGCAAGCTCGAGGAAGGTCATCAGCCCGGCTCGCTCGCGCGGGCCGAAGCGGTAGCGCAGCTTCTCGAAGTACCGCGCCAGGAACCCCGCCGGATAGCCGTACCGCTCGCTCGCCTCGAACGCGAGCGTCTCCGGCTCGGCCCGAGCGCGCCGGACCGAGTCGACGAGCGCGTCCTCGAGCTCGACGAGGCCGGCGCCGAGCGGCTCCACGCACGCCCAGACTGCGAAGACCATCGGCAGGCCCGTCCGCTCCAGCCACAGACGGCCGAGGTCGTAGTGCGGAGTGGGATCCTCGAACGCCGACTTCAGCGCGGCGTCGCCGATCAGGAGCCGCGCGTCTGCGTCCTCGCCCAGCGGCACGTGATCGGCCTCGGGAAGCAGCACCTTCGTCAGCACCACCGAGGTTGCGCTCTCGGGAGTGACGGCGACGACGCGCACCTGCTCGAGCGGTTTCTTCGAGACGAGCTGGATCGAGTCGACCGCGCCCTCCGAGGCGACGCAGAGCCGGGGAAGGAGTCGAAGCCGGTCGGCATGACGCGCGTACTCGATCGACGAGATCGGCGCGGTATCGAGCTCGCCGGCGATCAAGCTCCGGTTGAGCTCCGTCGGGACGCCGAGCACCTCGTCGACCCGGGCGTCGACTCGGAAGAAGACCGGCGCCATGTTGACGTAGGAGATGCGACCGAGCCTGATCATTCCGCCCTCGCAGCGGCCACCGCCGCGCTCCGGTTCGGGTAGACGCGCACCTCCGAGACGAGCCCGTCCTCTCGGAGTACGAGCAGGTGATGACGTTCGGGCTCGCCGGCAGGCGTAGGTTCCAGGTGAGGGTCGACGACGAGCATGTCGTCGCCCGTGAGCACGACCTCTGGTGACGCGCGGACTCCGAGACGGCTCGCCTGGCCGAGCATCTCCACCACCTCTGCGCGGTTCCGGCACAGTTGGCGTGGCAGTAGCCCAACCCAGACGACGTCCGGGGCGAGCACCTCGGCGAAGGTGTCGAGGTCGCCGCCTTCGATCGCCTCGCGGACGGTCACTCGTCCCACCTGCGCAGCTCGTTGTAGAGCGTGTCGCGCTGCACCGGGACACGGCCCGCCTCCTGCACGAAGCGAACGAGCTCGGGGATCTTCTGCTCGGTCTCGGTGCGCGCACCTGCAGCGTGGAAGATCTGCTCGCGCACGACCGTTCCCTGAACGTCGTTCGCGCCGAAGTGCAGCGCCACCTGGGCGAGCGGCAACCCCATCATGATCCAGTAAGCCTTGATGTTCGCGACGTTGTCGAGCATCAGTCGCGACACCGCGATCATCTTCAGGTCGTCCGCGCCAGTCGTGTGACGCCAGCCACGCCGCTCGAACACCGTGTTCTCCGGATGGAATGCGAGCGGGACGAATGCGAGGAACCCACCCGTCTTGTCCTGCTGGTCGCGTAGCCGGAGCAGGTGGTCGATTCGCTCTTCGTAGGTCTCGACGTGGCCGTACAGCATCGTGCAGTGCGTCGGGATGCCGAGCCGGTGCGCTGTGTCGTGCGTGAGGAACCAGTAGTCGGGATGCTCCTTGCCGGGCGCCACCAGCCGTCGGACCCGATCGGCGAAGACCTCGGCGCCTCCGCCCGGCAGCGAGCCGAGGCCCGCATCGCGGAGCGTGCGCAGCACGTCCTCGTGCGACAGGCCGGAGAGCTTCGTCATGTGGTGGATCTCACTCGCCGTGAACAGCTTCAAGTGCACGTCGGGCAGAGCCTCGTGGAGCTCGCTGACGATGTCGACGTAGTAGTCGAAGTCGACGTGTGGGCTCTCACCGCCGACCATGTGGATCTCGGTGAAGCCGGACAACTCGTGTTGGCGAACCGCATCGTCGACCAGCTCCTCGCCGGTGAACGTGTATGCATCCGCCTGCTTCTGCGTGACGGCGAAGGCGCAGAACTTGCACTTCACGCGGCACACGTTCGTCTGGTTCAGATACAGGTTCTGGACGAAGTAGACCTCGTCCCCGCCGCCGCGCAGACGCCGCGCGAGATCGGCGAGCTCGCCGAGCGCGAGCAGATCGTCCGACTCGAGCAGCGCAAGTCCGTCCTCGAGGTCGAGGCGCACTCCCGCCTCGACCTTCTCGCGAATCCCGGCCAGCGTGTCAGTGCGCTCGAGGAGTGCCATCAGCGCTCGCGCTCCACGATCGCGTGCGTCAAGGACTCGAGCTCGTCGCGGTGGAGCTCGCCGTTCAGGCACGCCCGGGCGTTGCGCGCGTAGGCGAGCGCGACCTCACGGCTCTCCTCGATCGCACCGGTCGACGCCACGCGGAGCAGGACGCCCTCGAGGTCGATGCCCCCGGCGAGCGCAGCACGAACGGTCTCGTCCCGCTTCGCCGCGAGCAGGAGCGGGAGCGTCGGCGTTCCCTCGCGCAGGTCGGTACCCGCGACCTTGCCCGTCTCGATCGTCGCGCCGGAGCAGTCGAGGATGTCGTCGGTGATCTGGAACGCGATGCCGAGCGCGAGCCCGAACGCACCCGAGCCGCCGCCCAGCCTGCACGCGGCCTCGAACAGCTTGCCGGTCTTCAGGCCGCAGCGCTCGAGGTACGACTCGACCGACGTGTCGGGGTCGTACCGCTGCGCACGTTGCATCGCCTCTCCCCGCGCAAGACAGAGCGTCGCGTTCGCGAGGATCGCGACGGCGCTCGTGTCCCCGGTCGATGCGAGCTCGGCGAACGCCCGGGCGAACAGGTAGTCGCCTGCGGCACGCGCAGCATCCGCTCCGTATGCCGACCATGCGGAAGCCCGACCACGCCTCACGTGGGCGCCGTCGATCAGGTCGTCGTGCATGAGCGTGGCCATGTGCACGAGCTCGACGGCGACGCCGGCCTCGATTCGCGGCGGGCCGTCGGGCGCCGAGAGGAAGACGAGCAGCGGCCGCAGTCGCTTTCCGCCTGCAGCGAGCGCCTCGGCGCCGATCTCGGCGACGACCCCCGGGCAATCGGCGACGGCGCGCTCCAGACGCTCCTCGAGCTCCTCGAGGTACGCATCGAGACCGGGCGCCTGCGCGAACGCGACGATCGTCATGCCGCCGTCCCCGTGTGCAGCGCGACGATGCCGCCGGCCATCAGCCGATAACCGACGTCGCCGAACCCGGACCTGCGCATCAGCTCGGCGAGCTCCTCGGGACCGGGAAAGCGCCGCACGCTCGCCGGCAGGTACGTGTACGCCGACCCGCCCGGCAGAACCTTTCCGAGCAACGGAACGACGACGTCGAACCACAGCCGGTAGAAGGGACGGAGCAGGCCACGCGGCCGTGTGATCTCGAGGATGCCGACGCGTCCTCCCGGTCGCAGCACGCGACGAAGCTCCGCGAGCGCCCGTTCGAGGTCCTCGACGTTGCGGACGCCGAAGCCGACGGTTGCCGCGTCGAACGCCGCATCGTCGAACGGGAGCGCGAGCAGGTCGCCGTTCACCCACTCGAGCTCGGGAGCCTTTCGCCGGGCCCGTGCGAGCATCGACTCGGAGAAGTCCACACCCGTCACCTTGCCACCGATACGCTCGGCTGCGACGGCCAGATCTCCCGTACCGCAGCAGGCATCGAGCACGCGGTCGCCGGGCCGGACGACCGCTTCGGCCGTGAATCGCCGCCAACGGCGGTCGAGACCCGCCGTCATCACGCGGTTCATCGCGTCGTAGACGGGCGCGATCCGGTCGAACATGCGCCGGACGGCATCCGGCTCGAGCCGGCCGGCCGCGTAGCCGCTCATTCGCCCCAGCTCTTCGCGAACTCGGCCTCGAGACCGAGATGGGCCAGCGCTCGTCCGACCATGAAGTCGACGAGATCCGCGACGCGTTCGGCGCCGTGGTAGAAGCCGGGGGCGAGGAAGAGCACCGTCGCGCCGGCCTCGCGCACGGTGAGCATGTTGCGGAGGTGGATCGTCGACAACGGCGTCTCGCGCGGCATCAGCACGAGCTTCCGCTCCTCCTTCAACGCGACGGACGCCGCACGATGGATGAGGTTGTCCATCGCCCCTGACGCGATCGTCCCGAGCGTCCCCATCGAGCAGGGACAGATCACGTACGCGTCCACCTTCGCGGAGCCGCTCGCGTACGGCGCCTTCCAGTCGTTCGGGTCGTAGACCGTGACGTTCCCGCGCGGCGCGCGCTCGAGCAGCCGGGTGAGCGTCTCGTCGCGTGAGAGGCGCGCGTTGTCGAAGAGCTCCGTCGCGAGAACTTCGGCGCCCGCAGTCGACGCGCAGACGCCGAGCTCGACCTCAGCCGCGGCGAGCGTCTCGAGGAGACGCGCCGCGTACGGAGCACCAGAAGCGCCGGTGATCCCGAGGAAGACGCGCACGCGGCACCCCCTAGTGCGGGCCTTTGGACGCGTTGAGGAAGGTCGCGATCTGGTGGATCGTCTCCGGGCCGAGCGAGCCGAACTTCGGCATCACCGTGTTCCCGAACTTCGACGGGTCTGTGATGTAGGCCTCGAGCTGATCGACGGTCTTCCTCGTCCCTTCCGCGCTCAGGTCGGGCGCGCCGAGGTTCCCGCCGCCCGTGCCGAGATACGTGTGGCAGGCGGTGCAGCCCGAGGACGCGAATGCGTTCGCGCCGGCGACCGCTGTGGCGTTGTTCGCGAAGCCCTCGCGCTTCGCCCAGCCCGGCACCGCGGCCTTCACCTCGCTCGCGAGCGCTTCCTTGGCGATCGCGCCCCTGTACGTCAGGACGCCCATCGACAGAACAACGAGGATCGCCGCGACGACGGCCACAGGACGCCGGAGCAGCCGCCGATCCGTCTTCCGGTCGAGGAACGGAAGCACGAGCGCCAGGACGAGCAAGACCGTCGGGATCCCGACCGTGCCGAGGACCACCGTGTCCGGCCACTTGAAGATCCGGAGCAGGTAGAAGAGGAAGTAGAAGTACCAGTCCGGGCGCGGCACGAAGCTCGTCGTTCCTGGATCGGCCGGCGACGAGTAGCGCGGGCCGAGCAGGCACGAGTGCG
Source organism: Gaiellaceae bacterium (assembly GCA_035623685.1). Taxonomy (GTDB): domain Bacteria; phylum Actinomycetota; class Thermoleophilia; order Gaiellales; family Gaiellaceae; genus 3-1-20CM-4-69-9. The sequence continues at coordinate 23,801 of DASPSY010000079.1, read as the reverse complement.
GTGTGCCCGCGCCGCACGCGTTCGGGTTCGGCCCGGAGGTGTAGTACCACACGCAGGCGAGCGCGACGATCACGCACACGACGACGAGGCTCATCACCGTGTCGTGGAACATCGCGTACGGGAAGAACGGCTTGCCGCGTTCCTGGACGTCCTGCTTGTAGCGCTTGAACGAGGCGCGGCGTTGCTCGAGGCTGCTCACGCGTCGTCACCTCCGTTGGCGCGCGGCGCCGCCGCGCGGGCCGTCGGCTGCGTGAGGCCGGCGCGGTTTCCGTTCGGCGACGCCGGCTCCTCTTCGAGCCAGGTCGCGCCGGCAGCTTCCTTCGACCACGGCGGCGAGGTGACCCCGAGCCGTACGACGAGGTACAGGTGGAGACCGATCAACGCCATGATCGCGCCGGGGATCAGCAGCATGTGCATCGAGTAGAAGCGGCTGAGCGTGTCGGGTCCGATCTCCGACCCGCCGCGGAGGAATTGCGCGATGAACGGGCCGAGGAACGGTGCGGTTCCGTTCAGGTTGATGCCGACGACCGTCGCCCAGTACGAGGTCTGGTCCCACGGCAGCAGGTAGCCGGTGAACCCCTCCATCATCCCGACCGCGAGGAGCATCACGCCGACGATCCAGTTGAGCTCGCGCGGGTACTTGTAGGCGCCGAACAGGAACACGCGACCCATGTGGAAGAACATGAGGATGATGAAGACGCTCGCGCCCCACTTGTGCATGCCGCGCACGAGCCAGCCGAGCGTCACGTCGTTCATGATGTGCTGGATCGACTGGTACGCCGTCGTCGGCTCCGGCTTGTAGTACATCGCCAGGATCACGCCGGTGACCGCCTGGACGATGAACGCCGTCAGGGTCGCGGAGCCGAGCGTCTGCATCCAGTTCGTGTCGGCGGGGACCTTGCGGAAGAGGAAGTACTTGATCCCACCGACCACGCCCGAGCGCTCCTCGAGCCAGTCGAGCGGGTAGGTGATCGCGGCCTCGAGCTTCTGGCGTCGGGCCGACTTCCGGGGTCGTGCGGCGACGGCCATCCTCTAGCTCGGCGGCTGCAGCGGGTAGAAGATCTGCTCCCAGCCGTCGACGTGCTGGCCGGGGCCGGCGCGCCGGTACTTCTCGATCAGCGCGTCCTTGCCGGTGCCCTCGACGTTGGCGACGCTGAACGTCGACCCGATGATCAGACGTCCGTTGACGATCGAGTACTCGTAGCGGTCGAGCGAACGGACGGGCGGTCCGGCGGTGCGGTTCCCCTCGGAGGTGTACTGGCCGCCGTGACACGGACAGCCGAAGCCGCCTGCGGGCAGCATCTTGATCAGCGTCACTTCCTCGCCTCCGCCGGTGCTGATCGTCTGCTTCGTGTTGTCGAAGACGGGACCGTTCGGCTGCACGGGGCAACCGAGGTGCACGCACCGGTTCGAGATGAGCGTGAAGCTGGGCTTGCCCTCGAGCAGTCCGTTGTTGCGGACGAACGCGGTCCGCCTCGAGATCTCGCCCTGGGCCGGGTCGAGCATGAACGTCGCGATGCGCCACTCGCCTTCGGGGTAGTCGGTGAGCGGCCCGAGGTCGACGTTGACCTTCTGCTGCTTCCCGAACGCGGGCCCGAGCGCCATCGCCGCCACCGGAGCGGTGACGATCAAGCCGATCAGTGCGCCGAGCCCGAGCGTCGCACCCTCGAGGAAGCGGTTGCGCGGGAAACGCTCCGCCGACGAGGCGGGCGCGGGCTCCTGGGCGGGGTCCTCGGTTGCCTCTCCGCGCCCGGGCCTGCGCTCCGGCTCGACCTGCTCGGGCTTGCCGCGGTACGACTTCGTCGCGTCGCGGATCCAGAGGAAGGCGAAGACGATCGTGATCGCCGCGCCGATCGGCGCTATCAGCCGCGGGCTGACGATCAGTCCGATGAGCAGGCAGACGACGCCCGCGGCGAAGCCGATCGGGTACAGCGTCGGGCCGGGATCGTGCCGTCGGCCCGGCTCGTCGGGCTCCACTAGGGCGCCTCCCCTCTCCACTCCACCAACTTCGGATTCAACCCCCGCGCGATTTCCGATGTCAACGACGTAACAAACGGTGCAACGGCCGCGAACTCTGACGGATTCGGCCGTTGCGTGCCGAAGGATCGATTGCGATCCCGTACTCCTCCCAGCGCTCGTCGACGAGTCTTCGCACCTCGTCGGACATCTCGATCTCGCGCGGCCACTCGCGGGTGCCCTCGTCCGGCCCCTTGTGGGTCGCGTCGATCCCGATCTTGCCGCCGTAGAACTGCCTCGTCGGCGCATGGTCGAGATGGTCGAGCGGCCCCTCGGTGATCAGGACGTCTCGCTTCGCGTCGACGTTCGCACCGATGCGGAAGAGCACCTCCTCGTAGTCGTGCACGTCGACCCACTCGTCGACGACCACGATCGCCTTCGTCAGGCTCAGCATCCCGAGCCCCCAGATCGCGTGCATGACCTTCTGCGCGTGCCCCGGGTACGCCTTGCGGATCGAGACGATGCAGCAGTTGTGGAACGCGGTGGCGACCGGGAGGTCGTAGTCGACGATCTCGGGCACGGTCATCCTGATCGCCGGCAGGAAGATCCGCTCCGTCGCTTTGCCGAGCCACGCGTCCTCGGCCGGCGGCTTGCCGACGACGATCGACGGGTAGATCGCGTCGCGGCGCATCGTGATCGCCGTCAGCCGGAAGACCGGGAACGGCTCCGGCGGCGTGTAGTAGCCGGTGTGGTCGCCGAATGGCCCCTCCTCGGCGACCTCGTCCTTGTCGATCGTCCCCTCGAGGACGATCTCCGCGTTCGCCGGGACCTCGAGGTCGACGGTCTTCGCCCGAACGAGCTCGACCGGCTCGCCGCGGAGGAACCCGGCCAGCATGAACTCGTCGATGTGCTTGGGCAGCGGCGCGGACGCGCTGTACGCGGTCACGGGGTCGAGGCCGAGCGCGACCGCGACCTCGATCTTGCCGTCCGACGCGAGGTAGTCCGCGCGGCCGTCCTTGTGGATCTGCCAGTGCATCGCAGTCGCGCGCGGACCGAGCTTCTGCATGCGGTACATGCCGACGTTGCGCGTGCCGCCGTGCGGATCCTTCGTGATCACGGCCGGCAGCGTGATGAACGGCGCTGCGTCCTCGGGCCAGCAAGTTTGGATCGGCAACGCATCGAGCGTCGCGTCGTCGCCCGTGAGCACGATCTCCTGGCAGGACCCGTGCCGAACCGTGCGCGGCTGCGAGTCGGCGATCGACTTCAGCTTCTGCAGCCCGCGGACCTTCTCGACGAGCCCCTGCGGCGGCTGCATCTCGAGCACGTCGCCGATGCGCTCCCCGACCGCGTCGAGAGACGGCGAGTCGAAGGCGAGGCACATGCGGCGCTCCGTGCCGAACTGGTTGATCAGCAACGGACGGTCCGAGCCCTTCACGTGCTCGAAGAGGAGCGCCGGCCCGCCCGCCTTGACGGTGCGATCGACGACCTCGGTGATCTCGAGCGCCGGATCGACCTCGGCCTCGACGCGGACGAGTTCTCCTTCACGCTCGAGGAGCGCGATCCAGGCGCGCAGGTCGGCAGGCGGGGCCATCCCGGAGTCAGTCTATGGTTGCAACGCGCGTGCGACGGCGCCGTCGAGCGAGAGCGCCCTGCCCGCCGCCCGCGACGCCTCGAAACCCGCGCCCGCTCCGGACAGCAACGGCTTCCAGAGCGGGTCGTGCGCGCTCCAGCCTGCGATCGGGCGCCGCGCGTCCTCGGCCTCCACGGCGCCGAGGAGCTGCCCCGCGAGCTCGTCGTCGTCCTGCTCGACCGCCGAGCGCGCGACCAGCGCGAGGGAGTTGACGATGCCTATGCGGTCGTCGATGCTGCGCGCGAGCCGCAGCGCCTCCCGCGCCGCGTCGCCGGCGTCGCCGGGGCGCCCGAGCGCCAGCAGCGCCAGCCCCTGCGAGCAGCGAAGGCCCTGCTCCCACCACGTGTACCCCGTCTCCTCGCAGAGCGCGATGCCGCGCTCGTAGAGCCCGAGCGACTCCGCCGGGCTCCCGCCTCTGCGAAGCAGGTCGGCCGACAGGGTCAGGCACTGCGCCTCGCCCTTCTTGAACCCGCGCTTGCCGAAGAACGCGAGGCTCTCGTCGCAGAGCTCGCCGGCGCGCTCGGCGTCGCCGAGATACGCGACGTTTACGGCGATCCGGTGGCGGACGATCGCGACGCCGAGCTCGTCACCGAGGGCGCGATACTCTGCGAGCGCTCGTTCGTACGCCGCGACGCCCGCGGCCGACCCGTCGATGAAGACTGCGCAGTTCGCGAGGCACCGCATCGCGAGTGCGTGCAGCGCGGGCGCGACGGGCTGCTGCGCCAGCAGCGCCTCGAGCCAACGCCGCCCCTCGAACGGGTCGCCGGTCGAGGCCCAGAAGTTCTCGAGGGCGACCGCGAGCTCGAGACCGAGCTGCGTGCGCCCGGTGTCGACCGACCACTCGAGCGCAGAGCGGATGTTGTTCCGCTCCGGCAGGACGAGGTCGTGACGCATCGGCCCCTCGGCCTCGATGTTGAGATTGGCCCGTCGGGCGAGCTCGAGGAGGTAGCAGGCGTGCCGCATGTGCGTCTCGTCGGATCCGTTGCCCGCCTCGAGCTGCTCGAGCGCATACTCGCGGATCGTCTCGAGCATGAGGAATCGTCCTGTGCCGACCGGCTTGAGCAGGCTTGCCTCGACGAGGGCGTCGATGCCGTCGACATCCGCGTCCGTGACCGACTCGGCAGCCTCGAGCGAGAACGTCGCGAACACGCCGAGTCGCGCGAACAGCGTCTGCAGGTCCGGATCGAGCAGCTCGTAGCTCCATTCGATCGTCGCGCGCAGCGTCCGCTGGCGCTCGGGCGCGTCCCGCCGACCTCCGGTGAGCAGCGGCAACCTGCGGTCGAGCCGATCGAGCAGCGTGATTGTGTCGAGCGACCGCAGCCGGGACGCTGCGAGCTCGAGCGCCAGCGGCAGCCCGTCGAGCCGTCGGCAGATCGCGCGCGCGGACCGATCCGGGACGAAGTCGGGCCGCACAGCGCGCGCCCGCTCGGTCAGCAGCTCGACGGCGTCGTCGTCGGGCAGCGGATCGAGCGGGTACTCGCGCTCGCCCTCGATCCTGAGGGGCGCACGGCTCGTCGTGAGCACCTTGATTCGTGTGCCGCTCGAGAGGATGTCCGCAACCCTCGGCGCGGCGTCGAGGAGGTGCTCGAAGTTGTCGATCAGCAGGAGAGCGTCACGGCCTCCGAGGTCCGTGGGCTCGCGGACTCCGACCGTTGACGCGATCGTCTTCGGCACGAGCTCGGCCTCCCGGAGGCCGGAGAGCGGCACGAAGAACACCCCGCCGGAGAACGCCTCCACCAGCTCGGCGCCGACCTGGAGCGCGAGCCGAGTCTTACCGGTGCCGCCGGTGCCCGTCAGGGTGACCAGCCGCGCGTTGTCCGACAGCAGGCCGACGAGGTCGCCGAGCTCCTGCTCGCGGCCGACCAGCGGACTTGCCGCGACGGGCAGGTTCGTCGCGTTGAGGCTACGGAGCGGCGGGAACTCGCCGTCGCCGAGCTGCCAGATCCGCTCGGCCGCGGTCAGGTCCTTCAACCGGTGCTCACCAAGGTCGCGCAGACCTTCGCCGCCCGCCAGATCGCGCGTCGACTGCGAGACGAGCACCTGGCCGCCGTGACCCGCCGCCGCGATCCGCGCCGCCTTGTGGACGTCCATGCCGACATACCCCTCGTCGGTGACGACCGGCTCGCCGGTGTGCAGACCCATCCGCACACGAACCGGGCCGCCCGCAAGCGACTCCTGTCCCTCGCATGCCGCCGTCAGCGCATCACTCGCCCGCGAGAACGCGACGAAGAACGCATCGCCTTGCGTATCCACCTCGACGCCACCGCGCGCGGTGAACGCCGCGCGCAGAGCACGGCGATGCTCCGACAGCGCATCCGCATAGGCATCGCCGAGCTCCAGCAAGAGCCGCGTCGATCCCTCCACGTCCGTGAATAAGAATGTCACCGTCCCACGTGGCAGCTCTTGCACCCGGTCATCATGCTCCCCGTGCGCGTCTTCGTCACCGGCGGCGGGCTCGGGTTCGTCGGCCGTCACGTCGTCCGGGCGTTGCACGCCGCAGGCCACGACGTCTGCGCGGACTGGGTCGACGTCCGGGACGCGAGTCGCCTCGAACGCGCGGTGTCGGGTCACGAGGCCGTCGTCCACGTCGCGGCGCTCTACAGCTACGACGCTCCGGCCGTCGAGCTCGAGGCCGTGAACGTCGAGGGGACGCGAAACGTCATACGTGCGTGTCGGCTAGCCGGCGTCTCGCGCCTCATCCACACAAGCACCGCGGGGACGTGCGGGCCGGTGGCCGGCCGACCCGCGACCGAGCAGGACGAGCCTCCCGACTGGGAGCTGGTCGTTCCCTACAAGCGCACGAAGCTCACCGCGGAGCGGCTCGTGCTCGAGGCCGCGCACGACGGGCTCGACGCGCTCTGCGTCAACCCGACCACGCCGGTCGGCGAGGGAGACGACGCGCCGACGCCGACTGGGCGCATGGTCCGAGGAGTGGCGACAGGTCGTTACCGCGCCGTGCTACGCGGCACGGGCCTCAACCTCGTGGACGTCCGCGACGTCGCCCGCGGACACGTACTCGCACTCGAACGGGGCTGCACGGGAGAGCGATACCTGCTCGGCGGCGCGGACCTGACGCTCGAAGAGGTCTTCGCGGCGATCGCCGACGCGGCCGGACGCCGCCCTCCCTCGCTTCGACTCCCGTATCCGGCCGCACAGGCACTCGCACTCGTGGGGCTCGCGAACGCGAACGAGGTGCGCCTTGCCCGACTGCCTGCCTGGTTCTCGTCGGCGAAGGCCGAACGCGAGCTCGGCTACCGGCCCGGACCGATCGGCCCCGCGATCGAGCGAGCCGTCAGTGACGTGCGCGCCGACGATGTCGCAGCCAGTGCGTCGTCTCCCCGAGGGCGATCACCGCGATGAACACGAGGCCGACGATGAGCATGCCCGTGACGACCTTCTTGCCCTCCACGGCCGCGTCCTCTGCGGCGAGGAACAGGTGCAGGAGCGCGAGCATCCGGGCGCGACTCTAGCGCAGTCGACCGTCGTGGAGCTCGAGTGAGCGCGCGACCGGATCGTCCCCCGCCGCCTGCTTCGCGAGCTGCTCGAGCGGACCTGGATCGTCCTCGAACCGCAGCGCCGTACGCGCCTCGTCGAGCTCGCCCTTGCCGATCAACGCCGCGGTCGCCGCCCAGAGTGCACCGTCGCCGGGGATCCCGTCGGCACGCATGTACGCGGAAATCGCGATCAGCTCCGCGAGGTCGTCGACGGCCTCGACCGGTCCTCGCTCCTCGATCCGCACGAGCCCGTGCGCGTAGAGGTAGTCGCCGAGGAGCAACGCCGTGTCGCGGTCCTCCGGCCCGAACAGCCGCGGCCGTCCGTAGTGCAGTAGATACCCCTCGTAGATCGTCTCGATCCCGAGCGCGTACCGCTCCTCGCCGAGCTCCGAGAAGACCGGCTCGCGCTCCTGCTCGCCCGCAGGACGGAGCGCCGCGGTCCAGAGCGGGCTCTCCCGGCCCGCGTCGGCCGCGATCGTGTCCCAGAGATCAGCCGGCGAAGTCCGCAACTGCCTCGATCGTACGGTCGATCTCGTCGTCGCGGTGCGCGAGCGAGAGAAACATCGCCTCGTACTGGCTGGGGGGAAGGTAGATGCCGTGTTCGAGCAGGTGACGGAAGAGCGCGGCGTAGCGGTCCGCGTCGCCGCGCTGCGCGTCGTCGAAGTCGCGGACCGGCCCGTCCGTCATGAACATCGTCGCCATCGCGCCGACGCGCTGAACACGCGCGTATCGACCGAGGCCCGCCTCGAGCCTCGTGCCGCGCTGTTCGAGCGTGTGGTAGACGCGCGCGTCGAGCCGTCGCAGGACCGACAAGCCCGCTGCGGTCGCAAGTGGGTTCCCGGACAGCGTCCCGGCCTGGTAGACGTCGCCGGCCGGCGCGAGGTGGTCCATGATCTCCGCCCGCCCGCCGACCGCCGCGAGCGGCAGGCCGCCGCCGACGATCTTGCCGAGGATGGTCAGATCCGGCAGCACGCCGAAGCGCTCCTGCGCGCCGCCGCGCGCGACGCGGAATCCGGTGATCACCTCGTCGAACACGAGCAGCGCACCGGATGCATCGCACAGCCGCCGCAACGCGTCGAGGTACCCGTCCCGCGGCGGGACGACGCCCATGTTCCCGGCGACCGGCTCGACGAGGATCGCCGCGAGCCCTTCGCCGTACCGCTCGACCGCAGCTGCGACGGCATCGGCGTCGTTGTAGGGACAGACGATCGTGTGCTCCGTCGTCGCCGTCGGCACGCCCGGGCTCGACGGAAGACCGAGCGTCGCCACGCCTGAGCCCGCGCTCGCGAGCAGCGCATCGGAGTGTCCGTGGTAGCAGCCGGCGAACTTGACGATGCGGTCGCGTGCGGTGAAGGCCCGGGCGAGCCGCACCGCCGTCATCGCGGCCTCCGTCCCCGACGAGACGAGCCGCACCTTCTCCACGGATGGAACCGCGGCGACGATCTCGGCCGCGAGCTCGACCTCAGCCTGCGTCGCCGCACCGAAGCTCGTCCCGCGCTCCGCCGCGGCCTGCACCGCGGACACCGTCTCCGGGTCCGCGTGACCGAAGATGAGCGGCCCCCAGGACATCACCCAGTCGAGAAAGCGCGCGCCGTCCTCGGTCTCGAGGTACGCGCCGGTGCCGCGCGCGACGAAGAGGGGCTCGTCGAGCCCGACCGCGCGCATCGCGCGCACGGGCGAGTTGACGCCCCCGGGGATCAGCTCGAGCGCGCGGCGATAGAGGTCGCTGCGCGTGCCTAGAGCCAGGAGGCGAGCTCCTTCGTCCAGTACGAGACGACGATGTCCGCGCCGGCGCGCTTGATCGCCGTCAACGACTCGATCGCCGCCTGCCGCTCGTCGAGCATCCCCCTGGCCGCGGCGGCCTTGATCATCGCGTACTCGCCCGAGACGTTGTACGCCGCGAGCGGGAGGTCGAACTCGTCGCGGACCGCCCGGATGACGTCGAGGGACGGCAGAGCCGGCTTGACCATGAGGACGTCCGCTCCCTCCGCGACGTCCTCCTCGCACTCGCGGATCGCCTCGCGCACGTTGGCGGGGTCGAGCTGGTAGCCGCGCCGGTCGCCGAACGCGGGCGCAGACTCGGCGGCTTCGCGGAACGGGCCGTAGAACGCCGACGCGTACTTCGCCGAGTACGCGACGATCGACGTGGACTGGAACCCGCGATCGTCGAGCGCCTCGCGGATCGCACCGACACGGCCGTCCATCATGTCGCTGGGAGCGACGGCGTCGGCGCCTGCCTCCGCGTGGCTGACGGCCGTCCGCGCGAGCAGCTCCAGCGTCTCGTCGTTGTCGACCTCGTCGCCGTCGAGCACGCCGCAGTGACCGTGCGACGTGTACTCGCACAGACACACGTCCGTGAGGAGGACGAGCTCGTCGGACCGCTCGCGGAGCCCGCGCAGCGCACGCTGGACGACACCGTCGTCCTCCCACGCGCCGGATCCCAGCTCGTCCTTCTCGTCGGGGATCCCGAACAGGATCACCGCGCGCACGCCGAGCTCGAGCAGCGCGTCGGCCTCGCGGACCACCGACTCGACGGAATGGCGGGCGAGCCCAGGCAGCTCGTCGTTGCGCATCGGCTCGGGGCCGACGAACAGCGGCATCACGAAGTCGTCGAGCGACAGGCGCGTCTCGCGAACGAGGTTGCGCAGCGCGGGCGTCCTCCGCAGCCGCCGCAGTCGAGTCACCGGGAACGAGCTCATGGCAACAGCGTAGACGCGGGCCTGCTCACGCGAGCAGCCTCGTGCTCGCGAGGCGGGCGAGGCCGCCGAAGATCGCCCCGAGCCCGGCCAGCCACACGAGTTCTCGGAGCACCGTCGTCCAGGGGCTGGCGTCGTAGAGCGCCGAGGCGAAGTAGCGCACCGCGTGCTCGAAGGGGAGCGCGTCGCTGAACCACGCGGCCGCCGGCGAGACCTGCTTCGGGACGAGACCGAGGAAGACGATCGGCATCACCACGAGGACGGCGACGAGCGACGCCGTCCGCGCCTCCCGCGCGAGCGCGCCGATGAGCGAGCCGAGCGCGCCGACGCTCGCACCGGCGAGCGCCAGCCCGACGGCGAGCAGCGGCAGCCGTTGCCACGGCTCGCCACCGACGACGCCGCCCGCCTGCACGATCACGCCGAACACGAGCGTGATCGCGAGACCGAGTGCGAGCGCGACCACCGCGGCCAGCAGCACCTTCGCCCAGACGAGCTCGCCGAGCGAGACGAGGCCGCGGGCCAGACGGCCGACGGCATTCTCGTCCCGCTCAGCCGCGAGCGCGCCCGCGGCGAGCAACAACCCGAGGAACGTGATCGTCAGGGCGAGCGCGTATGCCTGGACCTGCGCAGAGAGGAGCGAGCTGCGCGACGCCTCCGGCGCGCGCTCGAGCCCGATCGGATTCGCCGTCGCCCCCAGCAGGCTGCCGGTGTAGCCGAGTGCGGCGGCCGCGATCCTCGCGAACTCCGAGACGCGATCGCGCTGCGGTGAGCGAGGGAGCTGCTGCAGCAGCGCGTGCATGCGGTCGAGCCCGAGCACGTCGTACGAGACGCCGCCGAAGCTTGCGCGACCGCCGTGCTGGATGAGACGCACGTACCTCAGGTCGGTCGCGACATACGCGGACTGGAGACGGTGGTTCAGCGCGTAGACGAGCGCCTGGAGCTGCTGCGTCACCCGCGGCGCGATCCCGCCGTGCGTCGTCTGGTAGACGAGGCTCGGCGGCGAGAGCCCGCCCTTCAGCTGCGCGAGGAAGCCGGGCGGCACGGTCAGCGTTGCGACGACGCGACCCGAGCGCAGCTGGCGGCTCGCCTCAGCCGGGGACAAGCGCACGAGGTGGACGTTCTTCCCGACCTCGTCGATCGCGCGCTGGATCTGGAACGTGTGGCCGGCGATCGTGACCTCCTGCGGGAGGTGGTCCTCGTCAACGAGCGCGACGCGCGGCTTCGAGCTGCCGTAGCCGGCGACGAGGCCGACGAGTCCCGCGACGAGCAGCGGGTAGACGATCAGCAGCCCGACCAGGATCGGCGATCGGCGCAGCACGAGGAGGTCCTTCGTCAGCACGAGGCGCACACGCGTCACGAGAACGCCTCCTCCGCGTACTCGAGCCGGTAGTCGGCCGGCGTGCCCGCGAAGGTCAGACGCCCGCGTCGCAGGACCGCAACGCGGGTGGCGTGGAGGTCCAGCTCCTCGAGGTTCTGTGTAGCGAACACGACCGCGCCCCCTTCCTCACGGACGACGTCGACGATCTCCCATAGACGCTTGCGCTGCCCGGGATCGAGCGACGCCGACGGCTCGTCGAGCAGGAGCACGCGCGGGGATCCGAGCAGCGCGATCGCGACGTTGAGACGCTGACGGTTGCCGACGGACAGCGTCGACGCCGGACGGTCGGCCGGAACATCGAACTGCGCGAGCAGCTTCTCTGCCACCGCGCGCGCGTCGCGCTCGCCCTCGAGGCGTGCGAACAGCTCGAGGTTCTCGCGCGCGGTCAGGCGCTCGTAGTAGGCCGGCCGCTGTGGCACCCAGCCGACGTCGACGTCGGAGGACCGCTCGACCGTCCCGTCGGACGGCTCGAGCGCTCCTGCCAGGATGGAGAGCAGCGTCGACTTGCCGGCGCCGTTCGGGCCGACGAGCGCGAGCGACTCGCCGCCCGTGACCTCGAGGTCGGTCGGCTCCAACGCCACCTGCGCGCCGAACCGCCGCGCGACGCCGCGCGCACGCAGGAACGGCTCGGCAGTGCTCACCGACGCGCTGCGACCGACGGCGGCTCCTCGCGCTCGAGCTCGACCTCGGCCGGAGGCGCACCACTGCCCTTCCACGACTCCAGCTCCATCCGCTCGGAGAAGAACTCCCAGAGCGCTCGGCCGGCGGCGAGCAACGGCAAGGCGACGAGCACACCCGGGAGCCCGTAGATCTCCGCGCCTGCGAGGAGACCAAAGATGACGAGCAGCGGGTGAAGGCGCAGTGCGCTGCCCATGACGTTCGGAATGACGATGTGTCCCTCGATCTGGTGGATCGCGAGGAACAGCAGCGTCACCCAGATCGCCGACACGGGGTGTACGACGAGGGCATAGATGATCGGCGGGATCGCGCCGAGCCACGGACCGAGATACGGGATCAGCTCCGTGATCGCCGTCCAGGCGCCGAAGAGCAACGCGTACTTCTGCCCGCCCGGCAGCCAGCCGAGCACGCCGAGCAGCCAGATGCCGACGCCCGCGCTCGTGCCGATGATCAGCGAGACGAGCGCCTGTCCCTTCACGTAGCTCGTCAGCGAGTGCTCCATGCGCAGGAGTAACGGCTCGGACCCAGGGTGCGGGGGGAACCGCCTGTCGATCGCACGTTGTAACCGCGGGAAGTCGAGGAGCATGTAGACCGACACGACGAGGATCACGATCGCGTCGAAGAGCAGCTTTCCGATCGAGATCGCCGCGCCTTCCGCGAAGTTCACGACCTTGTTCGTGTACTTGCCGACGTCGTGTCGCCGGATGTCGCGCGTGAGTCTGTGGCCGCGGGTCTCGACGTTGATGCCGCCGAGCTTGTGCGCGTCGAGCCAGTGCTGCAGGCGGTCGATGTCCGTGTCGGCGGCGACCTGGCCGGTTTGTCCGTTGACGACCGTAAGGTAGGTATTGACGCGTTTTGCAGCCGTCTTCGTCTCGTTCACGACGACGGTGCCGATCGCCGCGAACGCCGCGACGAGGAGGAGGATGAAGACCAGGTACACGATCGCAACCGCGAATCCGCGCGGCATGCGGACCCGTGCCACCGTCCTGACGACGGGGCTTAGCAGCAGCGCGACGAGCAGCGCCACCAGGAAGAGGAAGACCACGTGACGCGCCGCCCCCGCCACCACCCACAGCAGGATCAGGAGCAGCGGCAGCGTGACGAGCTGGATCCAGCGCGGGATCTCGATCTTCGGCGCGGGAGACGCGCGCATCGCAGCGATCGTAGCGCCGTCGTCGTACCCCTCAGACCGCCCGACTGGGACTGGTCCTGGGCGGAAGACGGCGCCCTGGCCCTGGACCGTCACGAACTCTGGGTGGATACCCAGGTTCCGCCTAGATCATCACTGTCACAAAGTCCGGACAGAGCGAGGTTGAAAGCGGGCAGGCCGTTCGTTACCGTCCCGCAGATGCCGGCCCCGTCCACGGATGCGGCGATCCGGCGTGCGCGCAGACGCCCACGGTCGCGCCGCGCCCGCGCGACCCCGCGCTTCCACCGGCTGGTGGTGCTCGCGATCGTGATCGGCGGCCTGCTCGGGACGCTGCTCGTCGCAGCGTTCGGCCACGGTGCCTCCCGCGTCGCGCCGGGCGCGCTGCCCCCGCCGGCGAGCCGGCTCCTCCCTGCGGGGCCCCCGACGCCCGTGACTGTCGCGCTGCGCGGCGGCCTGCGGATCCAGATGCCGATACCGCAGAGCCGTGTCACCGCGATCGGCTACCACTCGACGACCGACGGCGCGCTGGCGCTCACGCCGCTCGGCCGACAGGGGAACGAAGGAGCGATCGCGCGGATCGCGCACGGCCTCTTCGGCGGAGGCGGCCACGGCGGCTTCGTCTACTACCAGCTGAACGGCGGCGACCCGGACGTGCTCGACGTCGGCGCGCCCGCAGGCACGAACGTGTACGCGCCGGTCGACGGCACCATCGTCGGAATCTCGCCCTTCATCCTCGACGGCCGGAAGTACGGTGCACGCATCGACATCCAGCCGACGGCGGCGCCGTCGCTCGTCGTCTCGATGACGCAGCTCGCTCCGGACCCGGCGCTGACCGTCGGCTCCACCATCGCCGCCTCCAGCACGAAGGTCGGCAGGGTGATCGACCTCTCCGGCGTCGAGCGTCAGGCACTCGCGAGGTACACGCAGGACGCCGGCAATCACGTGGCGATCGAGCTCGACCCGGCGGCGACGCTCACCATTCCCTGAGCCGATGAGGATTCTGTTCGTCGCCGACGTCGTCGGCCTGCCGGGGCGACGGGCGATCGAGCAGCGGCTGCGCTCGCTGCGCGACGAGCTCCGGGTCGACGTCTGCATCGTCAACGGCGAGAACATCGCCGACGGGATCGGCATCACGCCGAAGCTCGCCGACAAGCTGCTCTCGTGGGGAGCGGACGCGATCACGCTCGGAAACCACGTCTGGCGCCGCAGCGAGATGGTCCCCTATCTCGTCGAGAGCGACCGTGTGGTCCGTCCCGCGAACATGTCGAAGCTCGCGCCCGGCCGCGGCCTGACGTTCGTCCGCGCAGCGGACGGGACGGAGGTCGCCGTGATCAACCTGCTCGGCTCGCTCTTCCTCAATCCGCAGGTCCATCCGTTCGAGGTCGCAGAGGCGCTCGTCGACGAGGCCTTGCAGCGAACGCCGATCGTCTTCGTCGACATGCACGCGGAAGCGACGAGCGAGAAGGTCGCGCTGGCACGGATGCTGGACGGGAGGGCAACCGCGGTGGTCGGCACGCACACGCACGTGCAGACGAACGACGCGCGCGTGCAGGCCGGCGGGACCGCTGCAGTCAGCGACGCGGGCATGACCGGGCCGCACGACTCCGTGATCGGCGTCGTGCCCGAGCTCGCCATCCGCCGCATGCGCACCGGGATGCCGGTGCGGTTCGAGACCGCGTCCGGCGACGTGCGCATCGAGGGCGTGCTCGTCGAGTGCGGTGCGGACGGCCGGGCGACGAGCTGCGAGCTCGTCCGCGTTCCGGTGCCGTGACCGCGACGCGGTACGCGAGCAACGGCGACATCCACATCGCATACCAGACCGTAGGCGAGGGCCCGATCGACCTCGTGCTCGTCGGCGGGTCGGTCACGAACCTCGACGTGCTCTGGGAGGACCCCGACTACCGCCGGTTCTGCGAGCGGCTCGCGTCGTTCACCCGGTTGATCCTGTTCGACAAGCGAGGCATGGGCCTGTCGGACCGCGTGCGCATCGGCACGCTTGAAGAGCGGATGGACGACGTCCGCGCCGTCATGGACGCCGCCGGCTCGGAGTCGGCGACGTTGATGGGCGTCTCGGAAGGCGGACCGATGTCGATCGTGTTCGCGGCGACGTATCCGGAGCGCACGCGCGCGCTCGTCCTCTGCGGCGCCGAGGTCAAGGAGGAGACGACCGACGAGTGGCCCTGGGGCGAGGCGACGCGCGCCGAGTTCGACGAGGCCGTGCAGGTCGAGCGCATCGCGGAGCGCTGGGGCAAGGGACTCAGCGTCGAGTACTTCGCCCCGAGCCGCAAGGACGACGAGCGCCTGCGGGAATGGCTCGGCCGCCTGCAGACACACTCGGCCAGCCCGCACGACGCCGTCGCGCTCATGCGGATGGCGTTCGCGATCGACGTGCGCGACGTCGCGTCGGGCGTGCAGGCCCCGACCCTGATCCTCCACCGCAAGGGGGACCTCGTCTGTCACGTCGAGAACGGACGCTGGCTTTCACGCAACATCGCGGGATCCCGCTACGTCGAGCTCGCCGGCGCGGATCACCTACCCTGGATCGACGGCGAGGAGATCCTGGCCGAGGTCCAGGAGTTCCTCACCGGCGTGCGTGAGCCGGTCGAGCCGGAGCGCGTGTTGGCGACCGTGCTGTTCACCGACATCGTCGGCTCCACCGAGCGTGCGCGCGAGCTTGGCGACCGAGCGTGGCGCGACCTGCTCGAGCAACACCACGCCGCGGTTCGGCGCGAGCTCGAGCGGTTCCGCGGCCACGAGGTCGACACCGCGGGCGACGGCTTCTTCGCGACCTTCGACGGGCCGGCGCGAGGAATCCGGTGCGCGAAGGCGATCGTCGGCGCCGTGCAGGACGTCGGGTTGGAGGTCCGCGCCGGCCTCCACACCGGAGAGGTCGAGCTGGCCGGCGAGGCCGTCCGCGGGATCGCCGTGCACACAGGCGCGCGCGTCGCGGCCCTCGCGCAGCCGGGCGAGGTGCTCGTCTCCGGAACCGTGAAGGACCTGATCGCGGGATCCGGGATAGACCTCGTCGACCGCGGCACGCACGAGCTCAAGGGCATCCCCGGGGAGTGGCGCGTCTACGCCGCCGCCTGAGCGGCGTCCCGCGGGAACAGCACGACGAGGAGCACGACCATCACGATGTCCCGAGCGAGAACGAGCCACGACGCGAGCGCGTCGAAGTGGTTCGCGAGATCCCAGTAGCGGTACGGGAACCAGAGCTGTGTGAGGACGAGCGCGAGCGCGAGCAACGCCGACGCGCGCAGGCCGCGTCGTCCACCGACGAGCGGGACGACGGGCACGAGCCAGATGAGGAACTGCGGCGAGAAGACCTTGCCGAGTGCGACGAACGCCACGAGCGCGGCACCGCTTGCGAGGACGAGGCGTTCCTTCGTCGCACGTCCGCGCGCAAACACGATCCAGGTCGCGACGAGCGCGGCCGCCTGCAAGGCGGACAGCGCGAGTTCGAACGCGTGCGGTGCGCCGCCGACGAGGTTCTGGGAGCCGTGGCTCGTCGCCATCGTCACACCGAATCCCCAGGCGTGGTGGGCGGCGAGCAGGAGCGCCGAGCCGATGCTCTCGATCTGGAGCGGCCGAGTGAGCTGCCCGGTCAGGCTGTGCCAGACGCCCGCCGGCGCCACCGCGACGAACGGCGCGAACACGATCCCGACCGCGCCGACGAGGAACGCGAGGCACACGATCGCCTCCCGTCGTCCCGCCCGTCGCCAGACGTAGGCGACGGCGAGCGGCGCCAGCACCGCCGGAAAGAGCTTCACGGCGACCGCGAGACCCAGGGTCACACAGCCGAGCCGCAGGCGGTCCGAGAGCAACAAGGCCAGCGAAGCAGCGACGAGCGCGGCCGGCCACAGGTCGAAGCGGCTGAGCAGGACGGAGCCGATCGCGAGCGGCGCAAGCGCGATGAAGACCAGCGCCGCCCACACGTGAGCCTGCGACGCGCCGAGCGCGCGTAACGCGAACGCCGACGAGATCAGCGCAGCGGCGCCGCAGAGCCAGATCAGCGACTCGAACGTCCGGCGGAAGCCGGGCGTCACGTCCTGGTCGTGGCCGGGTCGAGCGAGCCCGGGCAGGGCGAACATGGGCAGCGCGCCCGGCGGGTACTCGACGCGGAAGTCCCGGTACGGCAGCTGTCCGTTCGCGATCGCGTTGCCGTAGCGCTGGTAGATCGGCGTGTCCAGCACCTGGTCGTGCCTGTAGAAGCCGACGTGGAGCAGCGTCCAGCTGCCGATGAAGATCGCGAGCGCGACGAGCGTCGGCGCGACGATGCGCGGCTCGTCAGGCCGCGACCGGCTCAGGCTCTGCGTCTCGGCGATCACCGGGAGCGAGGAACGCGAAGGCGGCGAAGGGGAAGAACCACGGGATGTACAGGTAGAACCAGTGCGTCAGCACGAGCTCGAAGCCGAGCAGGAGCGCGGCGGTGAGCGCCGCGAGCTGCAGCGGCGACTTGCGCTGCGGCACGAACGCGAACGCGATCGCGGCGACGACGACCAGTCCCTCGAGCAGCTTCTGCAGGACGTGCAGGTCCGGCAGCCCTCGCGCGTGGTACTGGCGCCAGTCCCACAGCGAGAAGGGCGACTGCCTGTCGATCTGGCTCTTGAGCGTCCGGTCGTAGAACACGTGCGCCGCGTGGATGGGGCTCGGGTCGAGCAGCAGGATCGAGAACGCCGCTGCCGTCGCGAGTGCGAATCCTCCCACGTACGCGAGCGTGGGTCTCACTCGCCACTTGAACTCGGGGTAGGTCAGCCAGAGCGGGACGACGGCGAGTGCCGCGAACTTCGTCCACGCGGACAGCGCGACGAAGATCCCGCGTGCCCACGGTGACGAGACGAAGAGGAAGCCCCAGATCAGCAGCGCGGGTAACAGCGCGTCGTTCGAGTTCGAATTCGAGACGTACTGCGTGAACGGATACGCGGCCCACGAAAATGCCAGCGTGGCTCCGAGCAGCGGCCCGCCGAACCGCACGCCGACGAGCCCGAGGCCGACGAGGCAGAGCAGGTCGAAGGCGATCGCGGCCGCGTGCGCCGCTGGCAGCGAGTCCCACTTCCCCGACCAGCCGAACAGCCCATAGGCCGGGAGATACGCCTCGTACGCGACCGGTCCGTACGTGTCGCCGTTCGGGTTCGCCGACTCACAGCGGCCGTCCGTCTGGATGCGGTTACGGATCTCGCCGTCCTCGTTGGCGGGACCGCACGGCTTCAGCGTCCCCTCCTGCGGGAAGTTCCCGTACGGCACCTGACCGTGCGCGATTCGCTCGGCGCCGATCACGCCGGCGTAGCCCACGTCGATCACGCCCTTGTTCTCGACGTTGAGGCCGATCCGGAACCCGATCAGGAACACGGTGCCGGCCAACAGCAGCCATGCGGGCCAGAGCGGGCGCTCGGTCGTCGCGCGTCCTCTGAACCCGATCCAGACCGTGCGAACGGTCAGGTAGACGAGCGGCGGATACGCGAGCGGTACCGAGGCGAAGATGTTCCCGCGGTTGAAGAACCACAGCGAGATCGAGAACGTCAGCAGCATCAGCAGGTCGAGGTTGCGGATCGACAGCGGCTTGCGGAAGTTCACGAGCCCGACGAGGAATACCGCGCAGAGGCCGAGCCAGACGCTGTAGCTGTTGATCTTCGTGCCGCCGAAGGCACCCGGAGTCCCGCGTGCCATCAACCACGCGACCTGCGGTCCGGTCCACGCCTCCGTGACGACCGCCCGACGATCGTCGACACGTCCCGTCGCGATTTCGCCCGCGTCGCGGTTGCCCTGCTTCCACCAGACCATCACCGTCCAGCAGCCGCCCTGCGTCCCGAACGTGCACCGCGCGGAATTCGAGTCGTACGTCGCGTCGGTGATGCGTCCGCTCGCCGGATAGCGGCTGAGCCAGTGCGCGACCTTTGGGTATGCGACGAAGATCGCGATCGCGCGGTCCTTCGTCAGGTGCGGATTCCCGCCGAGGCTGAAAGGCTGGCCGAGAGGAGGCGCTGCGGCCGCGACTCCCGGCACGAGCACAGCGACCGCGAGAGACGCGGCGGCCGCCGCGAGCAGACGCGTCAGCGCGCCTTTCGGAACGACCACAGCTTGTTGCCGAGGAAGTTGAGCGGTGTCACGAGGACGACCGCGATCGCCTGCGAGACGATCTTGCCCAGGCCCGCCTCGACGAACCCGGTGAGCAGGAGGAGGTTCGCACCGTAGACGACGACCGAGACGATCAGGAAACGCAGCCCCTGGTAGGCGACGTGCCCGCGCTGGTGGCGGAACGTCCAGATGCGGTTCCACAGGTAGTTGTTCGAGACGGCGACGAGGAAGGATCCCGTCGCCGCGAGCCGATACTCGAGGTCCGCCCAGTTGAGCAGCAGCGCGTAGACGACGAGGTTCACCGCGTACCCGGTCGCACCGACCACGCAGAACTTCGCCAGCTGTGTCCAGTTGTGGCGCTGACGGAGGGCGTGGGTGGCGCGGGCGCGGAACGTCGGCGCCGCAACGGCTGCTCGTTGCTGCTCCATCGCCCGGCCTAGCCTACGCGGCTCGGCGGCGTTCGCGCCCGTCAGTGCAGACGGGCGCGCGTCGGATCAGCCGGAGAATCCCTCCTCGCCGACGAGCGGGACGAAGCGGCACGGTACCGAGCGGACGACGGCGGCACCCTCGGGGCTCCGGACGATCACCTCGAGTTGCTGGACGCCGCGCTTCCCGACGGGTACGACGAGCCGGCCGCGGAGCGCGAGCTGGTCGTACAGGGTGTGCGGCAGGTCGGGCGCGGCGGCGGCCACGGCGATCGCGTCGAACGGCGCCCTCTCCGGCAGCCCGCGCGTGCCGTCGCCGACGTGCACACGCACATCGCCATAGCCGGCGGAAGCGAGGTTCGCGCGCGCGAGCTCCGCGAGCTCCGGGATCCGCTCGATCGTGTCCACCTCGCCGGCCAGCTCCGCGATCACCGCGGCCTGATAGCCCGAGCCGGAGCCGACGTCCAGGACGCGCTCCTGGCCGATGAGCGCGAGCGACTCGCAGATCCTCGCGACCATGTACGGCTGCGAGATCGTCTGACCGTAGCCGATCGGCAAGGCGGCGTCCTCGTAGGCGCGGCGGTGCAAGTCGCCCGGCACGAACAGCTCACGCGGCACCCGTGCCATCGCCCCGAGCACGCGCTCGTCCTCGATGCCGCGGTCGCGCAACTGTCGCTGCACCATCCGCGCGCGGAGCTCCTCGTCAGACCGCAATGGTGCGACGCGCCTGCTGGTACGCAGGCGGTTCCAAACCGAAGTGCTCGATCACCGCGGGCGCGACGTCGACGATGCTGCGGGGCGACGAGCCGACGCCGACGGTCAGCATCGGCACCTCGGAGTCGCCGACGCAGAGCGAGCCGTGGCTGCCGCCGCCCTCATGGTGGCGTCCGGCCAGGTCACCGAACTCGACGCCGGGCGCCGCAGAGACGAGCACCTCTCCGGCGCTCGGGTCGTGCAAGGCCGCCCACGCGCGGGCGAGCGCATCGGGATGGTCCGCGATCCCCGTATCGCCGCTCGTCTGCCAGCCGTCGTCGCCCGGCGCGAAGCGGAGCTCCTCGCCGGACCGGCGGGCAACCGCCTCGTCGCCTTCGAGGAAGAGCGCGAGCTCGACCGCATCGTTGCCGTCGAGTCGTTCCGCGAGCGCGCGCGCGTCGCCGCCGTAGACCATGCCGGCTCGGTTCGAGGCCGTGACGATGGCGTCGACCCCGTCGTACGCGTCCTCGAGCGAAACGTGTCGGTCGACGCGAGTCTGGCCGTGGTCAGAGCAGAGGACGACGGCGTAGCGTGAGAGGAACTCGTCTGGGCCGCCCGCCGCGTCGACCAGCGCGCCGATGGCGTCGTCCGCCCGCGCCAGCGCCTCGTGCGCCGCATCGGGGCCGAACTCGTGCGATGCGAAGTCGTAGTCGGGCAGGTAGTAGGCGAGGAAGTCGAAGCCGTCCCGCGTGACGAGCCAGCGTCCGACCGCGGCCGCGTACGCGTCGATCGAGCCGACCTTGCGGCCGAACACCGCGAGCGGCGCGCCAGTCACGTCCGACTCGAAGAGGTTGTAGTAGAAGAAGCGCTTCGGCCCGTACGCCGGGATCGGGATTCCCGGCAGCGTCGGATAGTGCGGCGTCCGTCCGCGATAGCAGGTGATGTTGATCGCGGCCGTCGTCAGACCCGAGTCCTCGAGCACCTCGAACAGCGTCATGGCATCGCGCCCGAGGTGCTGACGGTTCATGTCGATGATCGTGTCGAGGATCCCGCGCGCCACTCCGGCGACGCGCATCGCGGCGAACGACGACCCGTACTCGACGATCCTCTGCTCTTCGCGATGCCACCAGACGAGGTGGGGAATGTGGTGCACGTCGGGATGCGAGCCGGTGACGATCGACGAGAGACAGACGGGAGTCAGCGAGGGGAACGTCGACACGGCGCGCGAGTAGTTCCCGTGCTCCGCGAGGAACGTCAGCGACGGCGTCCGGCGATCGCCGACGGCGGCCTCGAACATCGACGGTGTCAGCCCGTCGATGACGATGAGGATCGCCTTAGTCGCGGGCAAGGGAGCGCAACCCTGCGTAGCGCTCGGGCAGCCGACGGCGGAGCCGGCCTGCGACCAGGGGCACGGCGACGGCCTCGAGATAGCCGAGCACCGGGACCCAGGCGAGGCCTGCCAGCACGACGGCGGCGAGCGCGAGGAAGACCGCGGTGCCGAGGCGGGTGCCACCGCGTCGTAGCGTTCCGGCGACCAGCTGGGCCCCGCCGAGCATGCCGAGCACGCCGCCGACGCCGCCGCCGATCGCCTCGGCGGTGCCTCCGATTCCGAGCCCGATCAGGACACCGAGGCCGAGCGCGGCGACGAGCGCCGCCCCGACCGCCGCGCGCGCGGTCCCCGCCAATCCGGCGAGGAGGACACCGAGCGCGACGCCGAGACCGGCGCAGACGCCGATCCAGTACCAGCTGCCCATCGCGCCCATCCTAGTTCGCGGGCCACGGCAACCAACACCCCTGGCTGCGGGTCGGCGATCATACTCCGGTGAGCTGGGACGAGGCGTTCGCGGAGCGCTACGACGAGTGGTCGACCGCGATGACGGCCGATGTCGCGTTCTACGTGGGACTGGCATGCGCAGCTGGACGTCCTCGTGAACAACGCGGGAGTCGAGACGCGCTCGAGCTTTCTCGAGATCACTCCGGACGATTGGGATCGTCAGATCGCGGTCAACCTCACCGGCACATTCAACTGCTCGCAAGCCGCCGTCCGCGCGATGGCAGGTCGAGGATATGGCCGGATCGTCAATATCGCGTCGGCCGCGGGGTTGATCGGGCCGATCGATCTTGCCGCTTACGGCGCCGCGAAGGCAGGCAACGTGGGTCTGACGCGAGCGGCTGCGCTCGATCTCGCCGACTTCGGCATCAGGGTGAACGCGATCGCCCCCGGCCCAATCGAGACAGAGCTCATGCTCGGCGTCTGGAGCGCCGAGGCACTGCGCGAGCGGCCGCAGCACGGAGCGATCGCACGGTTCGGCACGGTCGACGAAATCGCGTACGCCGCACTCTTCCTGGCCTCCCGCGAGTCGGGCTTCATCACCGGCGTGACCCTCCCCGTCGAAGGCGGCGCGGTCGCTGCCGGTGCCTACATGGTCGAGAAGTACCGTCGCCGAAAGCCTCCGAGGGCCAAACCGACGCTCGGCACGAGCCGTAGTGCGGGTGGGCCCCCGACGCCTCTGCCCCGGCGTCGGGGGAACCCTCACATCGCGCCGAGCCGGCGGATCACCGACAGGCCGAACTCGGCGGCGCGGGCGCCGTCGATCACGCGGTGGTCGAACGTGAGCGAGACGTAGCCGATCCGTGCGGCGACGATCTGCTTGTCGCGCACGACCGGCCGCTCGTCGATCCTGCCGATGCTGAGGATGGCGACCTCGGGGTGGTTCACGATCGGCGTCTGCAACAACCCGCCGAGCTTGCCCGCGCTCGTCACCGTGAACGTCGACCCGCGCAGGTCGGCGACGTCGAGCGTGCCGGCCCGAGCAGCCTCCGCGAGGCGGTCGACCTCCGCGCGAAGCTCGTCGACGGATTTCGTGTCGCACCCACGCACGACCGGGACGACGAGCCCCCGCTCCGTCTGCACGGCGACGCCGAGGTCGTAGCGGTCGAGGTAGACGATCTCGTCGCCCTCGAGCCGCGCGTTCAGCTCGGGGAACTCGACGAGCGACTCGGCGCACGCCTTCAGCACCGAGGCGACGAGCAGCTTCAGGTCGAGCCGAGAGAAGTCGCATTCCTCGACCCAGGTCACCGGCGCAACCTCGCGGTGCGCTCGCGCCATGTGCTCCGCGATGAGACGACGAACGCCGCGCAGCGGCTCGCGACGACCTTCGCCGGGGCTCGCCGCGGCGCGCACGTCAGCCTCGGTGATCCGTCCCTGCGGCCCCGTGCCGGTGACCGAGTCGACGTCGACGCCGAGCTCCTGAGCGATCTTGCGGACGAGCGGCGTCGCGCGACCCTTCGCCGCGGATGTCTCGCGCATCGGCGGAGGCGCCGCCTGCGACGCCGCCGGCGGCTGCGTGTCTCGCGTCGCGGCGGAACCGTCGCCGATGACGACGAGGACGGTGCCGACCGGGACGACCTCGCCCTCCTCGACGAGGATGCGCGCGACCGTCCCCGCTGCGGGCGACGGGATCTCGACGGTCGCCTTGTCCGTCTGGATCTCGACGAGCGGATCGTCCTCCGCGACCTGCTGGCCTTCCGTGACCAGCCAGCTCGCCACCTCGCCCTCGGTCAGGCCCTCCCCGAGATCCGGGAGCTTGAACTCGTACGCCACGTCAGATTCTTATCGCGTCGTG
>DASPSY010000105.1:0-41835 GCA_035623685.1 Gaiellaceae bacterium | reverse complement strand
CGCAGCGGGCGCTTGACGACTGCCTCTTCGACGAGCCGGAGTGGCACGGGTTGCCCCGAGTCGTGCCGTCGAGCCGACGTGAGCTGAGCTCTCGCCGAACTGACGTGATCGCAGTCGGTCTGCGTTTCAGCCGTCGACCCCGCGATAACGCCAAGTGCCTTTGCAGGTTCGGGCTTGACTTACGTGTAACAACGGTTATTAGTTCAGCTTGTGGTGCGTTGGTTGCGGCCCAGCGCGTACATTGCGACAGTCGGTCAGGGCGTGGGATGAAGCGAGCGATCGTCATCGTCGTCGCCCTCGGGCTTGCCATGCCGACAGTCGCCGGTGCGGGGTCGAACCTTGCTGGTCGAACGCAGTCGGCCGCGGGCAAGCGGATCTCCTTCTACCCGGACATTTCGGACGCAATCAACGATCCGCTCGGCAAGCAGACTCCTGTTGTGCGCCCTTCACTGGTCCCCCTTCGCTATGACGGTTCGATCGTGGTCAAGCGCCTGCGCTGGGCCAGTTGGGGCGGAAGCGTCGCCCGCGCGACCGGGGTGTATAGCGCAAGCAACTGCAGTCCAAGCTGCGCCACCGGTCATCGGACAAACGAGGCGGGTCGAGTCACGCTGTCGAGCCCCGGACGCGTGCTCGGCCACGAGGTGTACCGCTGCTTCCAGTTGACGGTTCCCTCCGACGCGTCGATCGACGGACGCTCGTGCATCAAACGCGAGGGAAAGCTCTACATCTACGTGGCGGTCAAGACGGCTCCCAAGCCCTCGCCGGCCGGCGCAGACTTCTACTCGCTGCCAGGCTGGGCCTGCGGCATGAATCGGCAAGAAGCCAAATGCGAATTCTTCGGGCCACCACCGCCCGGCGGCACCGTGAGCCTCTCGCCGAGCGGACAGCTAGCGCTGTGCAACATCCCCAACACCGTTCCAGCGACACCGTGCGACATTGGCAACCCCGGTCTAGGTACCCCCACGCTCAAGCGCGGACAGCAGGTCACGATCCAACCCTTCCGATGCAGCTTCGCCACCTCGGGACTCACCCTCACCTGCGTCGTCATCAAAACGGGTAAGGGCTTCGTCATCTCCGGGCAGTCCGCTACGCCGGTCGGATGAAGCGGGCGATCGTCATGGCCGCGCTAGCCGCTGTCGCTGTGGCGCTGGTGGCGGGCGGGTCAGGAGCGGCGACCCGGAGAACCGTCGATGCGCTGCCATCGGTGGCGAGTGCTCTCACACGGGCTGGCGTCTTGCACCTGAGGTCGTTCCGGTCGCCGTCGGGCAACATCGTCTGCGAGCTCGGCGACGACGATGAGGCGCACTGCGAAACCTTTAAGCCCCCGCAGGGTGTCTCCTTGAACTTTCAGGGGAAGCTGGTGACGTGTACAGGGCGTCGACTATGCGGTCCTTGCCCTCCCGGGGCGACCGGCTGCTCCTCCTTCGCAAAATTACCGGTCCTCGCCTACGGGCAGCGGGACGAGCAGGGCCTCTACAGCTGTGTATCCCGGACCACTGGAGTTACCTGCACGGTGATGCGCGGTGCCGCAGCGGGTAGAGGCTTCCGGATCGCCAGGGCAGGGATCACCCGCGTCCGCAGCCAGCCACCGCCGCAGCCGTCTGCGACGTCGGCGGAGTTCTACTCCGTGCCGGGCTGGTCTTGCTTGATGTTCGCAAGCGGGGTTAGTTGCGAGAACGTCACGCGCGGCTGGACGGCGGACCTGTCGCCGAGTGGTGCTGTCGCGATCTGCACGACGGGCACCTGCCAGACCGCGGCACACACAGGCTCGGGCATTCCAACGATCAAGGTCGGACAACGGGTCACCGTTCAACCGTTCCGCTGTACCTACGCCACGAACGGGCTGACGTGCGCGGTGATCAAGACCGGAATCGGTTTCCTGCTCACGACAGCAGGGGCCACCAAGGTCGGATGACACGGTCGGCTGCCTTCGTCATCGTGCTCGCACTCGCCGTGCCAGCCGTCGCGGGCGCAGGCCCCGTCGGGGCAGGATCGCCGACCAGGTCGGCTGTAGTCGCATCGGCCACCGGCGCGTGGACGGACGTCGTTCTCACTGGCAACGCGCTTAACGCACGGAAGATCTCCCTGCGAGTCAGTTCGCCTGACCCGGCGCCAATCTGGATCGATGTTACAGGCGGCTGTACGACCGGTTGGCCTAAGCACCCGAAGTACGTCCGGTGGAAACAACAGCTCCAAACGAGCGGCTCCCCTAACCGCGTCTTTCAGATGACCCCCGTTCCCGCGCACGCGCAGTGCGTCGCGGTAATCAGCACAACAAAGCCGCCCGGCACTATCGGGGGGGAGCCAGCCGATCCGGTGACCGTCACCGAGATCGTCACGGGAATCAGAGGACCCGAGACGACGCCACCGGCGCCGACTGCGCTCTCCCCGCCGGGCCAGGTCGTTCTATCCGCCTACGCGGCGCAGAACACCAACTACCTGACCCAGAACATGCTCGGAGGCGTCAGCGGCGTCCTTGGGAACCCCGGCCAGGTGTACGCGCAGGTCGTGAGCCGCGACAGCTGGATCAACCTCAGCGTGACACTCTCGTGCGCGGATGATGCGCCCCCCGCAAAGCTCGTGCTGCACCATGTCCGCCCGACGATCTGGAAAGTGCCGATGCCGAAGCTCTCACCCCAGTGTGCCGCTGGAATCTTCGCATCCTCAACCCAGCATCACGCGATCTGGGTCAGGCTCTCAAACGCCCCAGCCTGAAGGGATGACACGGCCGGCTGCCTTCGTCATCGCGCTCGCACTCGCCGTGCCAGCCGTCGGCGGCGCGAGCAGGATCGCGACTGGCCGGCGGCCCGCCGAGGCACGTATATGAGCTGGCGGCGGCTTGTCATTGCGGTGTGCGTGGCGTCTCTCGTGTTGGCCGTGAGCGCCTCGGGCGCGCTGCGCTGGCATGTCATCAGTAGCCAGCGCAGCTCTGGCGTTTCCGCAGCCGCCGTGGCTGGCGTCGTCCACGCGAAAAACCCCCATGCAGTTGCCATCCGGATACTCGCAAGTCCGAACCAACGCGTCACCGGCACGTGGAGCAACGAGTGCAGCAAAGGCTCGAGAACGGGAGCCTTCAGCGGAGAACTCGCCGGCAGAACACCACTTCTGCACGTGCTGCGGATGCCGATGTCACATCCCGACTTGTGCTACGTCGCAGGGTCCGGTCAACTCAGCG
Organism: Gaiellaceae bacterium; assembly: GCA_035623685.1. Taxonomy (GTDB): domain Bacteria; phylum Actinomycetota; class Thermoleophilia; order Gaiellales; family Gaiellaceae; genus 3-1-20CM-4-69-9. The sequence continues at coordinate 38,660 of DASPSY010000105.1, read as the reverse complement.
GCTCGGGGTCGATCCGAGTTCAGATCCTCAAGCGGTAGCCACAGTGTGCGCGTACGCGCTGGTCGAGGTTTCGCGCCGCGATCGAGAAGGCAGCTGCCAAGGAGTTCGCCTTCGGCATCCCGCAGTCGGACTTGCCATGACGCAGTGCAAGACGACATCCCCATCGCGGTTCAGCACGACCTCCGGATCCCCTTTCATTTAGTCGCTGTGGTGCCGCACTCGAGACGTCGTTTCCGCATGAGCAAACAAAAAACCCCGCCTGAGCGGGGCTTTTGTGCTTCCCATTGAGGCTGCGGGGCAGGGACTCGAACCCCGACTACCTGATCCAGAGTCCGGAGGACGAATGACTCAGATGCCCGCCGAACGCCGCAGCCATACGCGATCCTTGGCTGTATCTGCGTCAGGCGGGCTGAACTTCGATTCGCGGTGTTTGCGGTTGATTGACGGCGATTTGGGCACTGGATCTCGGTCAGTGCCCAAATGGCGCGTACAGTCTGAACTACGACGCCAACTCCCGCTAGTCATTCGGGCAAGAGGTCGGCGGCCGGTTTAGGAAACCGATGCTCTATCCACTGAGCTACGAGGGCGCCGCGTGGCAGCGCTCGGCTCCTCAATGTCACCGCGTCGAAAGCTAGCCGCGGCCCGACAGGTCGCCGCCGCAGAACTCGCGTGCAACGGCGATGAGGATCTCGGCGCACTGTAAGACGCTCCCGAGATCGACCCACTCGACGTCGGCATGCGCGCCGGTCCCCACGGGCCCGAAGACGACCGTCGGCGTCCCAGCCGATGCGAACAGCGCGGCGTCGGCCCACCACGGCTTGCCCACGATCTCAGGCGCGGCGCCAAGAATGCGCTCCCCGATCCGCAACAGAGCCTGGACGATTCCTTCGTCCACGGCCGTCTCCAGCGGCTCGCGGACGAAAAGCGTGCGCACCGAGGCGTCGTCCGGAAGGAGGGCGCGGATCTCGGCTTCGACGTCGGCGGCGCTCTCGCCGGGAAGCGTCCGTCGCTCGAGCTTTGCGACGCACCGGTCCGGGTACGTCGACAGTTCGGTTCCTCCCTCGATGAGCGAGGCGTGCAGCGAGCCGCCGCCGAGGAGCGGATGCAGCGGCCGGTCGTCGCGAAGCGAGCGATCCAACTCAGCGATGCCCGAGAGCACCGGCCCCATCCGCGCGATCGCGTCGACCCCTTCGTCGTAGCGAGAACCGTGGGCAGCGACACCTCGCGTCTCCACCTCGAGCCAAGCGAACCCCTTGTGCGCGACACAGAGCTCCAGTTCCGTCGGCTCGGCGACGATCGCGGCATCCGTGCGCAGGCGCGCGGCGAGCGCCGCGCTCCCGTTGCTCTCGGCCTCCTCGTCGGCGACGGCACCAATGATCACGTCGCCGCCGAAGTCGCTGTTTGCCGCGACTGCCCCGACGAGCATGATCGCGGCGAGGCTCGCCTTCATGTCGTACACCCCGCGGCCGTGGACGCGGTCGTCCACGAGGCGGGCTCGCAGCGGTTCGGCCATCCCGCCGAAGCCGACCGTGTCCATGTGCGCGTTCAGCAGAAGCGAGCGCCCCCTGCCGCGACCCCTCGCGATGCCGACGACGTTCGGCCGGTCGGGAGCGACCTCCTCCACCTCGACCTCGAGACCCGCGCGGGCCAGCCAGTCCGCGACGTAACGGCCTATCTCCGCCTCCCCCCGCCCGCCTGGCACGAGCGTCGGGTTCACGGAGTCGATTGCGACTAGCTGCTCGATCAGCTCAAGCAGCGCCGATCGTTCCACGCGAGTGCTCACGACGCGGAGCATAGGCGCGCGCTGGCGCAGTTCATCTGCGCCAGGTGCCGCCAGGCAACACCGCCGGCGGTCAAGACGGCGAACGCTGCCCGGGCGGAGGTGGACGTTCCGCCGATAGCTGACGGCGTGACGAACCACACGCTGCGACGGACGTTCGCGTCACTGCTGTACGAGGCGGGCGCGTCACCCGCGTTTGTGATGAGCCAGATGGGACACACAAGCGCCGACTTGGCTCTTGAGGTGTTCGCGCGGAAGATGGAGCGCAAGCGCGACACAGGCGAACGCATGGATGCGTTGATCCGCGGTGCTGACTGGGGACCAATAGGCACTAATTCGGGCACTAACTACGCTGCTCCCGACGCTCCCGTTGCCTCCTCCGCTAACGGAAAAGCCCCCAAGTCCGGGGGCTTCTCGAGGCTGCGGGGCAGGGACTCGAACCCCGACTACCTGATCCAGAGTCAGGCGTCCTACCATTAGACGACCCCGCAACGGGAAGGCGACAGTCTAGCGCGGCGCTGCCGCGGACGACCCTGCGGCCCGGCGCTACACTGACGCGCGCCCGGCGCATTCGTCTAGTGGCCTAGGACACCGCCCTCTCACGGCGGCGGCACGGGTTCGAATCCCGTATGCGCCTCTCCCGCCTTTCTGGGCAAGCGCGTTCCGCATAAGCAAGCGGGACACGCGTGCCGGGCGTGTACCTGTTGCTCGCCTGGTGCCTACCCCGGTGCCTACCCTGAAAATTGCCGACCGAGGCAACGAACTAGACTCGCTCGCGCCGTCGTCCCAGCGGCAGGGCGATGACAAGTCAGGGATCAGCACAGGGGCGGTTTCAGCGCGCGATCCGGCGGCGCGGCGTTCGGCGCGATCCGGACGGACTTCCAGCAGCTCGCGTCGAACACGCTCGTCGAGGCGTGCCGGGCGATGCAGATCCCGTGGCCCAGTGTTCCCGGCTAGGTTCACTGGGTTCCGTGATTCCTTTCTGCAAGGAGGGTTCGATGAGCTTCAGATTTCGATGGCCTTCGCCGGCGGTGGTGATCGCAAGTCTCGCTTTGCTGGTTGCTTTGAGTGGCACGAGCATCGCCGCAGTGACCGCGGTGCCAAAGAACAGCGTCGGCACGCCGCAACTAAAGAACAGTGCAGTCACAAGCGCCAAACTCGCGAGCAATGCCGTTGTCGCCGCGAAGATCGCAGCCAACGCAGTTGGCGCCGCGAAGATCGCCGCGAACGCAGTCACGAGCGCAAAGGTGCAAAACCACACGCTCCTCGCCGACGACTTCGCACCTGGACAGCTGCAGCCAGGACCTAGAGGCCCGGCCGGCCCACCCGGGACGATCGGGAAGCTCACGCTGCAGTCGGCTTCGGTCAGCATCGGCAAGAACAACAGCACCGAACTGACCGTTAGCTGCAAGTCCGGCGAGCAGGCCGTCTCCGGCGGCGCAACCTGGTCCGACAAGGGCGACCTGCTCCAGACTTTGGTCTACAGCGGACCCGTCTACAACACCGCCGCGCACATGGCAACAGGGTGGAGCGCAAGAGGCCGAAACCAAACAAAGACAACCCGAACCTTCATCGTCCAGGTGCTATGCGGAACGGCGTAACCAGCCTCGCACCGTCCGCGGCCGCGCGTCCCCGAGCAGTGATCACTGCTCCGTCACCGGACTGCTGCCAAGCGGCGACCCACCAGCAAGCCCCGAATGCTCAGACTCGGCGACTCCACCCCATCCTCTTAACTGGTCATTGGTACCGAGCCAGTCCAACGTCGTAGATGTCTCTTGCGTCGCGCCAGCCCGCCCGATCTCGGGTGGCTTCACAAACGTCACGCCTGGTAACCCAACGCCCTTGGTCTTCTCGATCGACTCGGTTCCCGACGGATCAACGTGGAAGATGATCCTCGTCAACGACAGCCCCTATAGCGTCAAGGGAACGGCCTGGACAGTCTGTGCGAGTTAACAGAAGCGCGGTTCAGGACTATCGGAAGGCTCGCGCTACGGCACGGTGGGCCACGGCATCCGCATCACCCGGCCAGGCGTCCCGGTATCGGCCTAGCTAGGAGTCCTTCCCCAGGCGGCGAGTTCGTATGCGCTCGTGCGCGTGTTGAGGTGATCAGGGAGGCGTAGCGCGCGCCGCGCGGCGTCGCCGTCGCCCACGTCTGGTCTACGAGGCGGGCTCTCGAAGCATCGCCCACATGGGCGGCGAGGTTCCCGCCTGGATCGTGTCGACGACGGCGAATCCGTGGCGTTCGTAGAGGTTGCGGCTCCGCGGGCTCGTCGCTTCGAGATATGCAGGCAGGCGGTCGCGGTCGCACGCCTCGAGCACGTGTTGTAGGAGCGCGCTCCCCAGGCCGCGACCTTGTGCGATGGGGTCGACGCCCATGAGCGGCAGGTACCAGTGCTCGTCGCGCGGGTGGAGCTTGTCCATCTGCTCGAAGAGGCCGTTCACGTCCGCGAACGTCTGGTCGTCCATGCTGTCGCGCATGACCACCATGACGGTCTCACCGTCGGGCTCGATGCCGGGTGGGAGCCACAGCGCAACACCGAGACAGTCTTCGACGGAGTGCGCGCTGCCATGCTCGAATGCGCGGCCGCCGAACGCGTCGGCGAGTTGAGGCCAGTAGCTGGCGTAGCTCTCGGCGTCTGGCCAGCCCCAGCGCATCATCGAGTCGGCGGAGAACGCCAGCGTGAGCGACGCGATCGCGCGGCCGCGATCAGTCGCTTCGACCACCTCGACGACCCGTACCGTCATTGCTTCGGCCAGCCTTTCGCCTGCGCGACCGCGAGAGCTCGCCGCCGCGGCGCCAGCCTACTGGACAGCCGGCGACGGCGGAAGACGATGATCTGCGAGACGCCGTCGGGCGGTTTGATGCGCGTACGGGATTCGAACCCGCCTGCGAAACGGGCATTTCAATGCAACGAGGCAGCGCCGGGGTACGCAGATACACGTCGACGCCGACGAAGGTCGCCAGGGCAGCCGGCATGTCACGGAGCGCGGGGAACGTCGCCTCGGCAACATCAGCTCCCTCCCATCGTGCGCCGCCCACCGACCTTAGTGCTTCGCAGTCGCGCACCCTCCGTGCCACTTCGTGTTGGTCATTGCCGAGAACGCATTCATCGAGTCCGAGAAGCTGTCTCGGGCTGCCCATGACGCGAGCCAGATCGTTGCGCTGCTGACGCGAGTGCGCGCGAGACACGCGAGGCGATAGCCCTTCGCCGGCGTGTGCCCGGGTCGGATCTGGAGGTGGAAGCGCCGGACGAGGTCGTCCCGAACACGCGCCAGCACGAAGAGCTGGTCGATCTCGGGCTTGGTCGCGTTCTTCTTGTCCACCATGATGATGAACTGCGCGTGTTCCGCACGACCGCCCGTGAGGATCGATCCCTCCGGGTGCGCCGGGTAGGGAACGTGTTGCCACGACACCCGCGCACTCGCAGCTGCGACGACGGCGAAAGCTGCGAACGCAATCGCTACGAGAGTCAGCATGCGAGACCACGCCACGAGGTTTCCTTCGGCAGCCCCGAGGACCGCCTTGAGCGGCGCAGCTCAGGACCGCGTCACGGCACGGATGAAGAGGAAGTGCGGGCCGAGCCGCATGCTCTCGTAGAAGGTGGGGGAGTCGGCGAACGCAGCTGGATCGGGGAGAGGCTCGGGGATGCGCTCGACGAGGAAGCCCGCGTCGGCGAGGGCATCGACGATCGCGCTGATCGGTCGATGGTAGAAGCCAACCTGGAAGTCCCTGCCGCCCTTCCGCCACGTATCCGTGAGCAGCACGGTCTCGAAGTACGGAGCGGGCGGCGTCGCGAGGGTTATGTCCTTCGTCGGGTGGTGCGTGGAGATCACGAGCGCGCCGTCCGGCCGAAGCACGCGGGCGAACTCGCGAAGCGTCAGGCCCCAGTCGGCGAGGTAGTGGAGGACGAGCGACGCTGCCACCACATCGAAGGATCCCGATTCGAGGAACGGCATCGGGGCGGCGATGTCCGCCACACGGAGCTCCACGTTCGAGCCGAGCCGCTCGCGTGCCCGTTCGATCAGGCGTGGGTTCAGATCGACACCGACGACGCTCGCGCCACGCTCGACGAAGAGCTCCGACAACCCGCCGCTCGCACAGCCGGCATCGAGGACGCGCTTGCCGCGGACGTCGCCGGCCATCGCGAGGATCGTCGGCCGGTCATACGACACCTTGGTCGGATCGGACGCCGCGTCGTCCGCGTACAGATCCGCCATCTGGTCGTAGTCGGCGAGCGCGCGCCGGCGGTCGTCGACCACGACGCCTACAGCTGCTCGTCGCGGAGGAGCTCGTACTCCTCGACGTCCTGCACCCAGCCGAGGACCTCGAGGACGACGTCGCTGCGCGCGCGCTCCGCGTCGTCCTCGCTCGCCCTCAACGCCTCCTCGCTCTCCCAGCAGGTGAACGTGACCGCGGCTCCCGTCCTCCGGTTGACGAGAAGATCGAGCCGTTTCAGGCCTCGCTCCGCAAGGAACCCGTCCGCGACCCGGTGCAGCTGGGCGATCGCCTTGTCCACGTCGTCGGCAGGGAACTGGAACGTGGTGATGCGGGCCCACATCGTCGTCGGGACTCTAACCCCGCTCCGGACGGTCCTCACGCGGGCGCACCTTGCTCCGATCCACGCCGGGCTCGCGATTTAGGCTTGCACCTTCTGCACACATCAGGAATCGGCAGCAGGCGGGCTCCGACTCCTTCGACGACTGGCTGGCCGGAAAGAGAGTTGCGATGCGTATGCGGCTCAGCCATCTCGTCCCGCTGACGGGCCTGATCTTCGCCGGGCTCGTGCTCGTGTCGATCTTCGGCGGCGGGAACACGCCCAACTCGGACGCCTCGGCCCAGAAGGCCGTCCTCTACTTCCACGGACACCACCACCGCGAGACGGTCACGACGTACGTGTTCTGGTACGGCATCCTGTTCGCGATTCCCTTCGCCGCGGCGCTGCGCTCCTACCTGCGGAAGCGGGGCGGATCGGAGGGCATGCTCACGCTTGCGTTCGCCGGGATGATCACGTTCGTGATCGGCGGCGCACTGTGGGGCTCGTTCGTCTCAGCGGCGACCGACGTGCCGACGAAGATCAGCCCGATCGCCGAGCAGGCGCTCAACGTGCTGCAGAACGACATCTTCGTGCCGATGCTGATCGGCTCGTGTGTGTTCATGGTCGGAACCGGCCTCGCGATCGAACTGGGCCGCATGCTGCCGAGATGGCTCGGCTGGCTCGCGATCGTGATCGGCATCGTCTCGGTCCTCCCGAAGGTCGCCTTCTTCGGACTGCTCGGCATGCTCGGCTGGACGATCGTCGTGTGCGTGTACATCCTCGTCACACAGTCGTCCGAGGAGCCGGTGCAGGCGGCAGCGGCACCTGCCTAGAGGACGTTGTGAACCCTCGGTGGCAGTCGAGTGACGGTCCGGTGAACCACCCGTGACTCCGGGCCGCGCCGGCAGTAAGTTCGTCGTCTTGGCTGCCGCCGAGGACAACGTCACCACGGCCGAGCTCGAGGCGATCCCGCTGTTCGAGTCGCTCTCGGAGGACGACCGGCGGGAGATCGCGTCGTGGCTCTCGGCGAGGACGGTCGGTGAGGGCGTTCAGCTGATCGGCGAGGGCGCCTCCGGCTACTGCTTCTTCATCCTCACCGAAGGCGACGCAGTCGTCACGGCCGGCGGCAAGGGCCTCGCGAGCCTCGGGCCTGGCGACTTCTTCGGCGAGGTCGCGATCCTCGACGGCGGACGCCGCACCGCGACGGTGACGACGTCGTCCCCGGCACGCGTGCTGGTCATGTTCGGCACCGAGTTCCGGAAGCTCGAGCAGACGCACCCGGGCGTGGCGGCGCGCATCGACGCGACGATGCGTCAGCGCGTCGAGAACCGCAACTAACTCGTCGCCGACGAGGGCGACCGTCTAGAGCGTGACCTCGCCCTCGTTCAGCTGGGCGACGAGCGGCGTCGTGTCGAACGCGTCGTAGCCCAGCCGAGCCGCGATCTCCTCGCTGGTGGGTCGCGTACCCTCGGTGAACAGCCGGCGCAGGAGGTCACCGGTGCGGGGCGAGCGCCACCAGTCCTCCCCCACCTCCGTGAGGAGGTACGCGCGCAGCTGCGCGTGCCGGACCCATGCACGGAGGTAGTCGGCGGAGTAGAAGCCGGCGTCCATGTCGTCGAGCTGCTGGTCTGCGTGATAACGCATGCCCGTGGTCGCGGTGAGCCGGCGCTCGTAGTCCTCGCTCTCGGTACGGGCCTCCGCGAAGCTGGACCAGAAACCGAGCTCGACGTCGAGCTTCGCCGCGTAGCGACGGAAGAGCGCGGCCTCGAGGAAGACCGTCGCTTCCGCGTTCTCCTGCGCCTCGGCGTCGCCCAGGCCGAAGTGCTCCGCATGCCAGCCGGGCTCACGTGAGATCGCCTCGAGGATGTACGAGTAGATCTCCGTCAACGCATGGTCGCGGCTGATCCGCCGGAAGGTGTACGGGAGGCCAGGATCGACGTTCGCGTAGTGCAGGGCATGTCCGGCCTCGTGCATGAACGCCTGGTAGTCGTGCATGCCGCCCAGCGCGCGTGTGATCAGGTGGACGACCTTGGGCGGGTCGGACGCGATCACGCAGGCGCGCGGGGCCTTCTGCGGCCGGTCGTCGAGATCGAGCCGGATGTTCGGCTCGTTCGCCATGTCGAAGCCGAGCGCGAAAACCGTCGCGAGGCACACCTCCGTGGCCCGCTCCTTCGGGTACGTCGCGGCGAGCGGCGACAGTCGGCGCACGTACGCGAAGTGCGCGGAGTCGGGAACCTCGGCGCGCTCAGGCCCGAGCAGGCGCTCGAACCACTTCTCCCGCATGACGATGAACCGCGTCTCGATCTCGTCGGTCGCGGCGCTGAGCGCACGGGAGAGCTCGCGCATCGAGATCTGCTTCTCCTCCTCGTTGCGCACAACCGGATCCGGCTCCTCGGAGAGCTCGGCCGCGAGCTCCTCGTACGCGCGCAGGAGCTCGAGCCGCTCCTCGTTGAAGGCGCGCGACGTCACCCGACCGAGCTCGCCGAGCTCGTCGCGGTCCGCGTATGACTCGATCACGGCGAGCCGCGCTTCCGCGGTACGCAGCGGCAGCGACTCCCCCCGGAACTCGACCCGGGCTGCGAGGATCGCGTTTTCGAGGGCGTCGTCGCGCTCGACCAGCTCCGCCGCGATCAACCCGCCTTCGCAGGTCTTGCGCAGTCGGTAGAGGCGCTCCCGGGAGTCGCCTTCCGCGCGCTCCTCTTCGTCGTGCAGTGCTTGGAGCTGCTCGCGGCTGAAGAGGTCGGCGTACCGGGCCAGGATCGCGGCCTGCTGCGAGACCTCCTTCTCGCCGACGCGGACCGCCCGACCCTCCTCGGAGCGCTCGTAGATGTACCGCTGGAGCTGCGACTCGAACTCCGCAGAGGAACGGGCCGCGGTCGTGCTCATCGGCGTCGACTCTAGCGGTGGACGAGACGCTCGACGGTGCCGGTCAATTCCTCCAGGGTGAAGGGCTTCTCGATCGACGCGTCGGGCGCGATCTCGAGTGCGATGGCGGGCACGGAGCCCGTCAGCATCACCACCGGCGTGCCCGCCCGGTCGCGGCGGAGTTCGTCGAGGAAGTCGACGCCGCTCTCGGAACCGACGTGCGCATCGAGGAGGACGAGCGAGACGTCTCCCTCGGTCAGCGCCGCGCGCGCGGCCGGGATCGTCGCCGCTTCGCGCACGACCCAGCCGTCGAGCTCGAGATTCACCCGGCAGAGCAGTCGAATGGAAGGGTCGTCGTCGACGACCAGGACCGTTGCCGCCACATCCACCGCCCCCACCGCGCCGGAAAGTGTATGCGAGCGTTCGGCCGTACCGTCGGCGACGGGCAGTCCGTCAGACGGCCGCGCCTGCCGTCGCCGCGCTCAGACGCCGCAGCGTCTCGCCCTTGCCGAGCAGCTCGATGCTCTCGAACAGGCCGGGTGAGATCGTCGATCCGGTCACGGCGACCCGGATTGGCTGGAAGGCCTTGCGCGGCGAGAGCTCGAGCCGCTCCGCGAGCGCGCGTAACGACGCCTCGATCTCGTCTGCGCGAAACGGGTCGACGCGCTCGAGCTCGCGCCTCGCGGCTTCGACGACTGCGGGATCGACGAGCTCGCGGTCGGGCGCGACGTCCTCGAACAGGAAGCGAAGCATGCCGTCGAGCTCGCCGAGCGTCGCGATCTTGTCCTGGACCAGCGGCGCAGCCGCACGCACCCGATCTTCGTCCCAGTCGACTCCCTGCTCGCGCAGATACTCGACGACCACGTCGGCGTACTCCTCCGGCGACAGCGCGCGCAGGTACTTCCCGTTCAGGTCGGTGAGCTTCACGTAGTCGAACGTGGCCGGGCTCGCACCGACTCGCTCGAGGGTGAACCGCTCGACGAGCTCGTCGCGACTCATGATCTCCGTGCGGTCGTCATAGCTCCAGCCGAGCAACGCAAGGTAGTTGACGAGCGCCGGCGCGTAGTAGCCCTCGCTGCGGAACTCCTCGACCGTCACCGCGCCGTGGCGCTTCGACAGCTTGCGCCCGTCGGCACCGTTCACGTTCGGCACGTGCGCGTACACCGGCAGGGGCACGCCGAGCGCGCGCAGGATCTGGATCTGCTTCGGCGTGTTCGAGACGTGGTCCGGCCCCCGGATCACGTGCGTGATCTCGTCGAGCGCGTCGTCGATCGGCGAGGCAAAGTTGTACGTCGGCCGCCCGTCGGAGCGTACGATCACGAGATCCTCGAGCTGCCGGTTCTCGACCTCGACCCGGCCGAGCACGACGTCGTCCCACGTCGTGACGCCCTCGTCGGGCATCCGGAACCGGATCGCGCCGTCGTCCTCGTAGGCGCGTCCCTGGGCGAGCAGTGCATGCGCACGCTCGCGGCACGCATCGACGCTGTCGAGCTGGAACGTGACCGGGCCGTCCCAGTCGAGCCCGAGCCACCGCAGCGACTCCTCGATCTGCTCCGTCGCCTCTGCGACCTCCCGGCTCGTGTCGGTGTTCTCGATCCGCAGCCGGAACTCGCCGCCCTCGTGCCGCGCGAACAACCAGTTGAAGAGCGCGGTGCGGACGTTCCCGATGTGGAGGAAACCGGTCGGGCTCGGCGCCATTCGAACACGGACGGACACGTCGTTAGGTTACTGCCGTGGTCTTCGGAGCCCACTGCTCGGGCGGGATCAAGAAGTCGCTCGACAAAGCGATCGAGATCGGCGCCGAGGCGGTCCAGCTGTTCGTGCAGAGCCCGCGGACGTGGCGGTTCCCGAAGCACGATCCGGCAGACCTCGAGCGTTTTCGCGAACACCGGTCCGAGGCCGGCCTCGGGGCGGTCGTCCACGCGCTCTACCTCGTCAACCTCGCCGCGCCGGACGACGGGATCTACACACGCAGCGTCGAGACGATGCAGGCGACGGTCGAGACCTCGTCGGAGTTGGAGATGGATGCAGTCGTCTTCCACGTCGGCTCGCACCTCGGCGCAGGCTTCGACGCTGGGCTGGAGCGCGTCGTCCCCGCACTCGCGCGCGTGCTCGAACGATGCGGCGAGCACACGTGGGTGCTGATGGAGAACTCAGCCGGCGCGGGCGGCACGATCGGCCGCTCGATCGACGAGCTCGCAGTCATCTTCGACGCCCTCGACCGTCACGAGCGGCTGGGGATCTGTCTCGATTCCTGTCACCTCTACGTGTCGGGCGTCGACGTGGCCGACCGCGCCGTGCTCGACGCGCTCCTCGACGAGGTCGACGCGCGCATCGGGCTCGACCGGCTGCGCTGCCTCCACGCCAACGACTCGAAGGCGCCGCTCGGCTCGAACCGCGATCGTCACGAGAACATCCGCGAGGGCCTGATCGGCGACGGGCTCGGCGTCTTCCTCGCCCATCCGAGACTCCAAGGACTGCCGGCGATCCTCGAGGTCCCCGGCAAGGACGGACACGGCCCCGACGCGGACGAGCTCCGCAAGCTCCGCGAGCTGCACGCGGCCGCGCAGAGCTGACTCAGCCCGTCGCGCCGCCCACGCGGTTCACGAACACGTTGTCGCGTGCCGAGCGCACGCCGACCGCGAGCGCACCTGTGAGGACGGCCGCGTCGCCGAGGCTCGAGACCTCCACTCGCGGCGGATAGAGCAGCCACTCGGCCAGCCGCTCCCGCACAGGTGCGAGGAGGAGATCACCGTTCGAACCGAGACCGCCGCCGAGCACGACCAGGGCAACGTCGGTGGCGGCGGCGATCGGCACGATGTGCAACGCGATCCGCCGCGCCTCCTCCTCGATCACGGCGCGCGCGACCGTATCGTCTCGCCTCGCCGCGGCGAAGACGGCGCGTGCGTCGAACGGGGGCTCGAGCGACGTCGCTCGACCTTCGCTCGAGTCGGCGACCAGGCGCTCGGCGAGAGCTGCGACGGCGGGCGCGCAGGGATCGATCTCGTCGCCGAGACCGATCCGCACGAAGTCGAGCTCCCCCGCGGCGCCGTTGTGGCCGCGATGGAGCTCTCCCCGCAGGACGATCCCGCAGCCGAGCCCGGTCCCGATCGAAAGGAAGGCGAAGTCGTCGACGCCCTGCGCGATCCCGCGCCAGCGCTCGCCGACCGCGGCGAGGTTGATGTCGTTGTCGAGCGTCACAGGCAGGTCCAGCCGCGCGGACACCTCGTGGCGGAAATCCCGCTCCTCCAGGCCGGGAACGTTGTCCGCCAGTGCGATCCGCCCGCTCGTCGCCTCGACCACGCCGGGGACGCCGATCACGACTCCGTCGAGCGCGTCGCCGTCGATGCCGCTCGCGCGGACCAGGGAGCCGCAGAGATCCGCGATCTCGTCGATCGCGCGCTCGGCGTCGGGTCCGACGAGCTCGACGTCCTGCCGCGCCCGCGTGCGACCGGACAGATCGCAGACGGCGCCGCGGAGGAACCGGGCCCCGAGGTCGAGACCGATCACGACGGCGGCCTCCGGCACCGGCTCGAAGAACACGGCCCCGTAGCTCGGCCCGTCCGGATCGTGCTCGGCCTCGCGGACGAGCCCGGCCTCGAGCAGCGACTCGAGCGCGAGCGAGACCGTCGGCTTGGAGATTCCCGCCCGACGAGAGATCTCGGCACGCGAGATCGGCGCGGCCGTCCGGATCTGCTCCAGGACCGCCCGCTCGTTGAGGTTCTTCAGCAGCCGCGGCGTTGCCCGCTGCGTCACTGGCCCGTCGATCGTCTCGCCGAGGCGGTCTCCCATCTCGTGAGTGAGGTTAACCAACAGGCACGACGACGCCAAGGCTTGACTCTAGCCGGCCGGAGTCGTACAGTCATCTGGTTTTGGTTCCTAACCAGATTGCCGCCGCGGCAGCGCAGCGCTCGGCGGCCGGGGCCGGCCCGTGAAGCTCGCCGTCGTCGGCGGAGGCTCGACCTACACGCCCGAGCTCGTCTCCGGACTCGCGCGCGACCGGGACGCGCTCGACATCCGCGAGCTGGTGCTCCACGACATCGACGCCCAGCGACGCGAGGTGGTCGGCGCGATGGCGAGGAGGATGCTCGACAAGCAGGGGTACCCCGGCCGGCTCGTCGTCACGGAGGAGCTCGACCGAGCGCTCGAAGGTGCCGACTTCGTCCTCGTCCAGATCCGCGTCGGCGGCCAGTCCGCCCGCCTTCGCGACGAGACGATCCCGCTCGCGTGTGGGTGCATCGGACAGGAAACGACGGGCGCGGGAGGCTTCGCCAAGGCGTTGCGCACCGTCCCCGTCGTTCTCGACGTGGCGGAGCGCGTACGCGCGCACGCGGGCGACGACGCGTGGATCGTCGACTTCACGAACCCGGTCGGGATCGTGACGCGGGCACTGCTCGACGCGGGCCATCGCGCCGTCGGTCTCTGCAACGTGGCAATCGGCTTCCAGCGCTCCTTCGCAAGGCTGCTCGGGGTCCAGCCGGAGACGTTGCTAGTCGACCAGGTCGGCCTAAACCACCTCACGTGGGTTCGCGCCGTCCACCTCGACGGCCGCGATGTCCTGTCCGAGCTGATCGCGGAGCACGGCGACGCGATCGCGGCCGAGTGCGGACAGCCGCTCTCCCTGATCGAGGAGCTCGGCGTCATCCCCTCCTACTACCTCCGCTACTTCTATGAGCACGACGACGTGCTCGCCGAGCAGCTCGACGGCGTCCCGCGCGCCGCCACCGTCGCCGAGATCGAGCGGGAGCTGCTCGAGCTCTACCGCGATCCTGCAGTCGACGAGAAGCCGGCGCTGCTCGAGCAGCGGGGCGGCGCGTACTACAGCGAGGCGGCGATCGGGCTCGTGCGCGCGCTCGCATCCGACAGCGGTGACGTGCACGTGGTCGACACGCGCAACGGCTCGACTCTCGCAGGCCTCCAGCCCGACGACGCGATCGAGGCTCCGGCGCGGATCGGAAAGGACGGCCCCTGGCCGCTGCCGCAGGAACCGCTGGCGCCCGAGCTGCTCGGGCTCGCGCAACACGTTGCGGCGTACGAGCGCCTGACGGCAGAGGCGGCGATCTCGCGCGACGCGCGCGTCGCACGCAAGGCGCTGTTCGCGCACCCCCTGATCGGCCAGCTCTCGATGGTCGACCAGCTCGCCGACCAGCTTCTGGCCGAGGCGCAGGCGACGAGATGAGCGGCGGCGATGTCGTCCTCGCCGTCGACGGCGGCAACTCCAAGACCGACCTCGCGCTCGTGCGCGAGGACGGCGAGGTGCTCGCGCTGGTGCGGGGCCTGCAGAGCTCGCCCCACTACTTGGGCGTGGATGGCTCGTTGGACGTGATCGAGGCGCTGCTGGCCGAGGCGCTCGCGCGCGCGGGCGTAACCGACGGCCGCGGACCCGTCGCTCTGGTCGGTGAGCTGCTGATGGCGGGGGTCGACTTCCCCGCGGAGGAGCAGCAGTTCCGGGACGCCGCGCTCCTCCGTCGGCTGGCGGTTCGAGTCTCGGTCGCCAACGACACCTTCGCGGTGCTCCGGGCCGGGACGGCGAAGGGCTGGGGCGTCGCCGTCGTCTGCGGGACAGGCATCAACTGCGTCGGCGTCGCGCCGGACGGTAGGCAGGCGCGGTTTCCGGCGCTCGGCACCGTCACCGGCGACTGGGGCGGCGGCACCGACGTCGGGTACGCCGCCGTCGCCGCAGCGGCGCGGAGCGAGGACGGCCGCGGCCCGAAGACGAGCCTCGAGCGAGCCGTCCCGGCACACTTCGGGCTCGGCACGCCGGCCGAGCTGGCCGAGGCCGTGCACCGGGGACGCGTCGACCTGCACGCACACGACCTCGTGCCGATCGTCCTCGCGTCGGCACCGTCGGATCGGGTCGCGGCCGAGATCCTCGACCGTGTCGCCGACGAGGTGGCGGCGCTCGTGCGCGTGGCGCTGCAGAGGCTCGACCTCACGAACGAGCCGGTCGACGTGCTGCTCGGCGGAGGTATGTTCCTGAGCGGCAGCCGGTACCTCGTCGCAGCGACCGAGGATCGTCTGGCCGAGATCGCACCGGAGGCGACGACGCGCGTGACGGGATCGCCGCCGATCGTCGGTGCGGCACTGCTCGGCCTGGACGAGCTCGCCGCGGGGAGGGAGGCACAGGAGCGTGCGCGTCGTGAGCTCGACGAGGCGTTTGCACGCATGGAAGCGGGACGGAGGACCGTGGCTCGAGTCGGCGGCACCGGCGGCTGAGCCGAAAGGAGGAGGGGTTTTGGACGAGCAACGGAGGGAGCGCGGGCCAGCACGGCCGTCGCCAGTCACTGTCGGGACGAGCGCACGACCGGAAAGGAGTCGAACATGAGACGGGTGGTGATGTTGGCGTTGGTCGCCGGTCTGATCGCGGCCACGTGGGTGAGCTTCGGGAACGCCTCCGGAAGGAAGGCCCAGAGCGCGACGGCGTCGGCGAGCTCGGTGACGATCTCGAACGAGCAGGGGACGACGTGGACGTGCGCCTTCAACCCGTTCAACGCGGACGTGAACTTCCTCTCGTTCGGCACGGTCTACGAGGAGCTCACGTTCGTCAACGGCCTCAAGAGCGGCGCGACGACGAACTGGCTCGCCTCGTCCTACGCATGGAGCAACAACAACAAGACCCTCACGTTCACGATCCGCTCGGGCGTGAAGTGGACGGACGGAAAGCCGTTCTCGGCGGCCGACGTCGTCTACACGTTCCAGCTGCTCAAGTCGCACCCTGCGCTCGACCTGAACGCCGACTGGTCGGTGCTCAAGAGCGTCAGCCAGCAGGGCAACAAGGTCGTCTTCAACTTCAAGACGTCCGCGGTGCCGTACTTCTACTTCATTGCCAACAGCACGCCGATCGTCGCGAAGCACATCTGGTCGAAGATCAAGAATCCCGTCACCTACAAGGATTCGTCCCCGGTCGGAACCGGCCCGTACAAGATGAGCTCCTGCAATCCGCAGGTGATCAAGTACACGAAGAACGCGGGCTACTGGCAGAAAGGCGTGCCCAAGATCTCCACCGTCTACTACCCGGCGTTCACGTCGAACGACCCGGCGAACGAGGAGCTCGCGACCGGTCAGGCGCAGTGGGGCAGTCAGTTCATCCCGAACATCAAGGCGTACTACCTGAACAAGAGCTCGGACAACCACATCTGGTTCCCACCGCTCGTGAACGTCTCGATCTTCATCAACCTCACGGACTCGATCCTCTCGAACGTCGCCGTGCGCAAGGCGATGGCGTACGCGATCGACCGGTCGCGGGTCTCGCAGATCGGCGAGTACGGATACGAGCCGCCGTCGAACCAGACGGGCATCGTCACGCCGACCTTCAGCAGCTGGCTCGACAAGAGCCTCGCCTCCAAGGTCGGCTACGACCCGAAGATGGCAGTCTCGATCCTCCAGAAGGCCGGCTTCAAGAAGTCAGGCGGCGTCTTCCACACGCCTTCGGGCAAGCCGCTGTCGTTCCGCATCGTCAACATCGGCGGCTACTCGGACTGGGTTGCGTCGGTGCAGGTGATCCAGCAGGAGCTGAAGGCGGTCGGGATCAAGATCACGCCCGAGAATCTCTCGAGCACGACGTACGACGCGGACGTCTACAACGGCAAGTACCAGCTCGCGTACGACGGCAACGAGACGCCGGGACCGGCTCCGTACTACGAGCTGCGGGAGATGCTCTACTCCAAAGGATCGGCCCCGATCGGGAAGCCCGCTGCTTCCAACTGGGAGCGGTACTCGAATCCCGCGGTCGACAAGCTGATCAACCAGTACGCCGCAACCACGAGCTCGGCGACGCAGCACTCGATCATCTCGAAGCTCGAGGCAGTGATGGTGAACGACGTGCCGGTGATCCCGATCACCGAGGGAGTCGACTGGTACCAGTACAACACCAAGAGCCTCAGCGGCTGGGTCACTCCGTCCAACGCGTACGCGAGACCCGCCGCGTACGAGAATCCGGACTGGGGCGTCGTCTTGCTCCACCTGAAGCCGAAGGGGTAACGAGCTGGGAGCCCGGAGCCGGAGCATGAGGCGCGGAACGTGAGATTCGCCGCTCGCAGGATGGGGTTCTTCGTCATCACGCTGTGGGCGGCGATCACGCTGAACTTCCTCATCCCGCGCCTCATGCCCGGCAACGCGGCTCTGGCGATGATGTCGAGATACAAGGGCCGCGTGAACCCGCAGGCGTTGCACGCGCTCGAGATCGCCTTCGGCGTGAACTCGCACAAAGGCCTGCTCAGCTCCTACTTCACGTACTTGGGCAACATTGCGCGCGGGCATTTCGGGATCTCGCTGACGTTCTTTCCCGACACCGTGAGCCACCAGGTGCTACAGGCGCTGCCGTGGACGCTCGCGCTGGTCGGAGTGACCACGATCCTCGCGTTCGTCCTGGGAACGCTGATCGGGCTCGTCTCGGCGTGGCGGCGCGGCGGGATGCTCGACGGCGCCCTCCCGCCGATCTTCGTGATCACGTCGGCGTTCCCGTACTTCTGGCTCGCGCTGCTGACGATCTGGCTGTTCGCGATCAAGCTCGGGTGGTTCCCGGAGAGCGGCGGCTACAACGTGACGACGACGGTCGGCTGGTCGTGGTCGTTCGCCTCCGACGCCATGGTCCACTCGGTCCTGCCGGCCTTCACGATCCTCGTGACGGCGATCGGCGGCTGGATCCTGACGATGCGGAACAACATGATCTCCGTCCTCGCAGAGGACTACGTGCGCATGGCGCGCGCCAAGGGGCTCAAGCCGTGGCGGATCATGTGGACCTACGCGGGCCGGAACGCGATCCTGCCGAACCTCACCGGGTTCGCGATGTCGCTCGGCTTCGTCGTCGGCGGCGCGATCCTCGTCGAGTACGTCTTCAACTATCCGGGCGTTGGCTGGATGTTCCTCCAGTCCGTCGAGAACCAGGACTACGCGCTCATGCAGGCGCTGTTCCTCCTGATCACGGTGGCTGTGCTGGTGGCCATCCTCGCCGCCGACGTCGCGACCATCGTGCTCGATCCGAGGACGCGGGACCGGTCGTGAGCGCGCAGTCGGTCGGCGCGACCGATCAGCTGAGCACGCCGGCGACCGGCCCGGGGCCGCCGGTTGCCGAGAGCCAGCGCGGGGCGGGCAGCGACGTGTTGCGCGCCGTCGCACACAACAAGAAGGCGATGGTCGGCCTTGCGCTGCTCGTGTTCTTCCTCGTCCTTGCCGTGTTCCCCGGCCAGATTGCCCCGGACGACCCGCAGGCGGAGATCTTCCCGCCGGGACTCGGCCCGTCGTGGCACCACTGGTTCGGGACGACGGCGTACGGCCAGGACGTGCTCTCGCAGCTGATCTGGGGGACGCGGCAGTCCGTGATCATCGCCTTCGCCGTCGGCGGGCTGGCGACTGCGCTGGCGGTGATCGTCGGCGTCTCGGCCGGCTACCTCGGCGGCACGTCGGACGGGGTGCTGTCGCTGATCACCGACGTGATCCTCGTGATCCCGATCTTCCCGCTGATCATCGTGATCGCCGCGTACGAGAAGAACGCGGGCCTGCTCACGCTCGTGGTCGTGCTCGGCGTCCTTGGCTGGTCGTACGGGGCGCGCCAGCTCCGGTCGCAGACCCTGTCGCTGCGGACCCGGGACTTCCTCGAGGCCGCACGCGTCCGGGGCGAGCGGAAGCTCTACATCATCGTCTACGAGATCCTGCCGACGATGACGTCGCTCATCCTGGCGGCGTTCCTCGGCGGCGCGCTCTACGCGGTGCTGTTCGCTGCGGGGTTGCAGTTCATCGGCCTCGGCGACCCCAACAGCCAGAGCTGGGGGACGATGCTCTACTGGGCTGAGAACAACGAGGCGCTCGGGGCCGGGATGGCCTACTGGGCGATCATGCCGGGGATCTGCGTTGCCCTCCTCGGCGCGTCGTTCGCGCTCCTCAACTACGCCTTCGACGAGATCAGCAACCCGGCGCTCCGCATGCGGCGGCTCGAGCGCGCCAGAGTCGAGCCGGCGGCGGAGCCGGAGCCGGAGGTCGACATGAAGGCAGAGCCGCGGTCCGCCGAGGTGCCGACCGACCCCGACAGGATCCTCGAGGTGCGCGGGCTCTCGGTCGCGTACGCCTCGGACCAGGGCTCGGTCGTCGCGGTGAAGGACGTCGACTTCGACCTAGCACGAGGGGAGTTCCTCGGCATCGTCGGCGAGTCCGGCTGCGGCAAGTCGACGTTGCTCTATGCGATCGCGCGCCTCCTCGGCGCGCCGCTGGCCGGCGAGATCACCGGCGGCCGCGTGCTCTTCCAGGGCCGCGACATGGTGACCCTCACCGACCGCGAGCTCAGGCACATCCGCTGGCGCGAGCTCTCGGTGGTCATGCAGAGCGCGATGAACGCGCTCAATCCGGTGTTGACCGTCGCCGCGCAGATGCGGGACGCGTGCGAGGCACACTCCGACATGTCGCCGAAGGAGATCGAGGCGCGCTCGAAGGAGGTGCTCCGGCTCGTCTCGATCGACCCGGTGCATCTCAACAGCTATCCGCACCAGCTGTCGGGCGGAATGCGTCAGCGCGCCATGATCGCGATGGCGCTGCTGTTCACGCCCGACCTGATCATCATGGACGAGCCGACGTCCGCCCTCGACGTCGTCGCCCAGCGGTCGCTGATGATGCAGATCAAGGAACTGCAGGACCAGCTCGGCTTCGCCGTCATCTTCGTCACGCACGACATGTCGCTCGTAAGTCACTTCTCCGATCGGCTGCTCGTGATGTACGCGGCGCAGGTCGCCGAGTTCGGGGACACGCGACAGCTCTTCGACAACCCGCTCCACCCGTACACGCGCGGACTGCTCGCCGCGTATCCGTCGATCCGCGGGCCGAAGACGCACCTGCTCGGGATTCCGGGTGCTCCGCCCGACCTCGTCAGGCCACCGGCCGGTTGCCGCTTCTCGCCGCGCTGCCCGCACGCCATGCCCGCCTGTCACACGATCGAGCCCGAGCTCCTGGACGTCGAGGCGGACCTCGTGCGCTGCCTCCTCTACGCGGTGGGCATCGAGCACGACCACGACGGCCTCCGCGAGCACGCGGCCGCGGCGTCGTCGGACGGTACGGCATGACCGAGCCGCTCCTGCGCACCGTCGGACTGACGCGGCACTTCCGCGTCGGCGGGCTGACCTCGCGAAGGACGCTGCACGCCGTCGACGACGTGAACTTCACGATCGAGCGTGGAGAGATCGTCGCTCTCGTCGGCGAGAGCGGCAGCGGAAAGAGCACGATCGCGCGCCTGCTCG
Organism: Gaiellaceae bacterium; assembly: GCA_035623685.1. Lineage (GTDB taxonomy): Bacteria > Actinomycetota > Thermoleophilia > Gaiellales > Gaiellaceae > 3-1-20CM-4-69-9. The sequence continues at coordinate 18,258 of DASPSY010000105.1, read as the reverse complement.
CGCTCGTCTACAAGCCGACGCGAGGCGAGATCTACTTCGAGGGAAAGCCCGTCAGCAAGCTGCGCTCGCGCAAGGAGCAGCTCGAGTACAGCGGCAACGTCCCGATGGTCTTCCAGGATCCGTTCAGCTCGATCAACCCCGCCTACCGCGTGACGCACGGGATCCGTCGCGGCATCAAGCTCCACCGGCGGACGCTGAATCGGCAGCAGGCCGGCGCGGAAGTGACGACCGTGCTCGACGCGGTCGGGCTCGTGCCGCCGGGCGCCGTGGCCCAGAAGTTCCCGCACGAGCTGAGCGGCGGCCAGCGCCAGCGGATCGGCTTCGCGCAGGCGCTCGCGTTCCGGCCGAAGCTGATCGTCGCCGACGAGCCGGTCTCGATGCTCGACGTCTCGATCCGGATCGGGGTCCTCAACCTGATGAGCGAGCTGCGCGAGCGGGAGGGCGTCTCGTTCCTCTACATCACGCACGACGTTGCGAGCGCCCGCTACATCGCCGACCGCGTGCTCGTCATGTACGCCGGTCATCTCGTCGAGCAGGGACCGACCGAGGACGTCCTCCAACGGCCGATGCATCCGTACACGCAGTTGCTGCTCTCGGCCGTGCCGGACCCGCACGCACCGCTCGGCGCGTCGGACGCGGCAGACGTCGGCGAGCCGCCGAAGGTGATCGACCCCGGCGAGGGCTGCCGCTTCCGGCCCCGCTGTCCCTACGCGGTCGAACGCTGCGCGACCGAGACGCCGCAGCTCCGCGAGCTCGGCCCCCACCGGCTCGCCGCCTGTCACGTGGCCGAGGCCGATCACGATTGGTCGACAACCGCACACGCACCGGCGCTGGAGGCGAGTTGAGCGCCCAGCCACACGGCACCGCCGCGCCTGGAACGCTGTTCCTCGCCGAGATCCACGAGCAGCCCGCGGCGCTCGCGCGACTGCTCGAGCACGAGGACGCATTCGAGGCCGCCGGACGGCTGATCGCCGGGCGAAGACCCGGAGTGATCCGGCTCGTGGGCCACGGCTCCTCCGACGCGGCCGCGTCATACGGCGTGTACGCGTTCGGGCTGCTCGCCTCGCGAACCGCGCTGCGCGACTCGATCTCGCTGTCCGTCTACTACGACGCGCATCTCGACCTCGCCGACTCGGTCGTGATCGCACTGTCCCAGTCCGGGATGACGCCGGACGTCGTCGAGTACGCACGGCGTGCCCGCGCGGACGGTGCGTTGACGCTCGCCGTCACGAATGCGCCTGCGTCGGACCTCGCAGCGGCGGCGGAAGTGGTGCTGCCGCTCTCCGCTGGAGTCGAGCGTGCCGTCGCGGCGTCGAAGACCTACCTCAACCAGGTCGCGGCGCTCGCGCTGCTCGCCGCGTGCACGGACGGACGGGGGTCCGAGCTCGCGGACGGCCTCCGGCAGCTCGTGCCGCTGCTCGACGGTGCAATCGGGACGCTCGAGCACCAGACGGGACGACTCGCGACCGCGTTCGCGCACGTCGGCCGGATGTTCGTGATCGGCCGGGGCGTCGAGTTCGCGACGGCGCGCGAGATCGCGCTCAAGCTCACGGAGACGTGCCGCGTCGCGGCCGAGCCGTTGACTGCGACCGATCTCGTGCACGGCCCGATCGCCGCCGTCGATCCACTCTTCCCGGTGTGGACGATCGCGACGCACGACGAGTGCCTGCCTGCCGTGCAGGAGGCGTCGGCGCGGGCCACGAACGCAGGCGCCGTCCTCGTCGCGAGCGGCAGCGCGGCCGACGAGATCGCCGGAGCGGAGTACCGCCTGCCGGTACCGCTCGCACCGCAACCGCTCCTCTCTCCCCTGCTCTCGGTTGTCACGGGCCAGCTCTTCGCAGCCGCGCTCGCCCGTGCCAAGGGTCTCGACGCCGATCGACCGGAGCAGCTGAGCAAGGTCACCCTGGCTCGCTGAGCCGTCGCGCCCGCGGCAGCCCGTCGAAGATGGACGGCGATGAGCCGCTACCGCTGGACGATCCTCGCGGCCGGCGTCGTCGCGCAGGCGAGCTATACGGCGATCCCGATCGGCCTGCCCGCGATCGCGCCCGAGCTGCAGGATCAGTACAAACTCAGCCTGACGCAGGTCGGCGTCGTGCTCGCTGCGGTCAACGTCGGCTCGCTCGCAACGCTCCTGCTCTGGGGGCTCGCGGCCGATCGAATCGGCGAGCGGGCCGTGCTCGTCGTCGGCCTCCTCGGCACGGCCGCGGCGCTCGTCGTCGCCGGTCTCACGACGTCGTACATCGGCCTGATCGCGACGCTCGCGCTCGCCGGTGCGCTCGGTGCGGGGACGAACACGGCGAGCGGACGCGCGGTGATGGGCTGGTTCGGCCCGGAGGAGCGTGGCCTCGCGCTCGGCATTCGCCAAACGGCCAATCCCCTCGGGGGCGCGATCGCCGCGATCGTGCTTCCGCTGCTCGCCACGCACGTCAGCGTCCGCTCCTCGTTCTTCGGGCTGGCCGTCGGCTGCGCGGGCGCCGCGCTCGTGTCCGGCGCGCTGCTGCGACGAGACGCGACGTCGATCGACCACGCGGACGTCCGCCGTCCGCTCCGCGACGCGCGCATCTGGCGCATCTGCATCGGCAGCACCTTCTACGTGCTCACGCAGCTGAGCCTGATCTCGTTCCTCGTGCTCTTCCTGCATGCGCACCGCGGTCTCTCGACCGCCGCGGGAGCCGCGGTGCTCGCGCTCACGCAGGTGCTCGCCGCGGTCGCGCGCATCGTCATCGGCGGCTGGTCGGACCGGATCGGCGCGCGCATCCGCCCGCTACTCCAGCTCGGGCTCGCGCTGGCAGGCTCGGTCGCGCTGACGGCGCTCCTCGTCGACGCGAGCGAGTGGCTGCTGCTCCCGGCGCTCGTCGTCGCGGGAACGCTCGGCTTCTGCTGGAACGGGCTGTCGTTCACGGCCGCGGCCGAAGCGGCCGGGCCTGTACGCGCCGGCGCTGCACTCGGGCTCCAGCAGTCGTTCCTCGCAGCCGGGTCGATCGTCGCCCCGATCCTCTTCGCCGCGATCGTCCACGAGGTCTCGTGGCGCGTCGCCTTCGCGGCCACCGCAGTGAGCCCGCTGATCGGCTACGCGGTGTTCAGCCCGTTATCCGAGCGACGATCTTGAACGTCGGCGAGCCGACCGGAAGCTCGTGGAACTCGGGGTTCACGCAGCCGATCTCGCCCGAGCGGCGCGGCCCGTAGCAGGGCTCGACCTCGACGTCGCACATCGGCAGCGGCGTCTTCATCGTGCGCACCGGCCCGAAGCCGTCGCGGTTCGCCTCGGCCGCGCTCAGGAGGTCGAGATCGATCTCGACCGCGTACACCTTCTGCATGCAGCCCATGTACGTGTGGCCGAACTCGTGGTAGGCGTAGACGAACGGACACGCACGCTCGAGACACGAAGCCGGGTAGACGACCTTGTCGCAATGGACGTCGCAGCGACGGCACTCGAACTCGTCCTGGGGTCTGAGCGGGAGCTCTGTCGCGCGCCGCGGTCGGGGCTTCATGGAGAGATTGTGGTGGGCACGACTTCGCGCCGCAAGACTTGACAAGCGCGGTTGCTTTCTGCTTATCGGCCAAGGCGTGTGAGGCGACGGACGACGTTCAGCACGTCCATGTGCGTGAACGCGCGGAAGTCGGGCTCGGCCTCGTCCACGTCGTCCTCGACGCGGAACCAGAGTGCGAGCACCGTCCGCATGCCCATGTCGCGCGCGCCGCGAACGTCCTGTTTGAGACGGTCGCCGACGAACAGCGCACGCGCCGGCTCGACCTCGAGCTCGTCGAGCGCACGCTGGAAGATCCTCGGGTGAGGCTTGCGTACACCGACCTCCGACGAGAACACGATGCTGTCGAGCCGCCCGGCGAGGCCTTGCTCGTCGAGATCGCGGCGGAGCAGCCAGCCGGGGTCCATCGCGTTCGAGACGAGACCGGTCTTCAGGCCGTGGTCGCGCAGCGAGTCGAGCAGCGCGTGACTCATCGGCGCGAGCCGTCGCGCCGGCGCCCAGACCGCGTGCTCCGCGACGAGGTATCGCTCGAGCTGGGCGTCGTCGACGGACACGCCGACGTCCGCCAGCATCTCGCGGACGAGCCCCTCGTACTCGACCTCCTCCGGCACCTCCCAGTCCGTGAGCCGCACCTCGTTCCGGTAGCGGTGGGTCACCTCGTGCGCCTTGACGGCCGGTGCGCCGGCGGCCTCGAGCCCCGTGCGGATGCCCGCTTCGAGGAGCCGCTCGTCCCACACCCAGTCCATCAGTGTGTGGCCCCAGTCGAAGAGGACTGCGTCGATCACGCGGTTAGGCTAGCCGGGTGGCGCGCAGACTCCTGTGGGCAGGGCTTGCGCTCGCGCCGCTGACGATCGTTCTCGACCTCGCCGTCCATCCGAGCAAGACGGCGATGTTCGTCCTTGCCGCGATCGCGCTGATTCCGCTCGCGTGGATGATCGGCGAAGCGACCGAGCAGGCGGGTGAGCACACCGGTCCGCGCATCGCAGGCCTCCTCAACGCGAGCTTCGGCAACGCGCCCGAGCTGATAATCGCGCTGATCGCGGTCTCGGACACGCTGCCCAACGTCGTGCGCGGCTCGCTCGTCGGCAGCGTCGTCTCGAACCTGCTGCTCGTCTTCGGCGCAGCATTGCTGCTCGGCGACGAAGGGCGGCTGGAGCGGCGGTCGCTGATCGTGCAGACGGGGCTCGTCGCGATCGCCGTCGTCGTGCTGCTGCTCGCGACGATCCCCGGCTGGCACGGCAATCCCGAACGGCACTCGCTCGCCGATCTCAGCATCGGCCCCGCGATCTTCCTGCTCGTGATCTACCTCGTGATCACGGTGATCGGCGTCCGTCGCGGCGAGCGCCCCGAGGCTCCGCCCGAAGCGGCCTGGAGCATGAGGACGTCGCTGATCGCCCTCGGGATCGCGACGGTTGCGACCGCATGGATCAGCGAGATCCTCGTCCACTCGCTCGAGGCCTTTGCGAGAGCGGTCGGGCTGTCGGAGTTCTTCATCGCGATCGTCATCGTCGCGATCGTCGGCAACGCAGCCGAGCACGGCGGGGCTATCGTGATCGCATACCGAGCGAATCTGAACCTCGCTGCACAGATCGCAATCTCGTCGGGTGCCCAGGTCGGTCTCCTCGTCCTCCCCGTCGTCACGCTCCTCTCGTTCGCCTTCGCGCACCCGCTCACGCTTGCCTTCAGGCCTGTCGAGCTCGCGGCGATGGCGATCAGCACGGTGCTCGTCGCGGTCGTCCTCTGGGACGGCCGGGGACGCCGTTGGGAAGGGGTGCTCCTGGTCGCCAGCTACGTCGGGCTCGCCGTCGCCTTCTACTTCTCCGGCGACAGAGGTCGTTGATCACGCGCGGTCGAACCTCCCGCTGTGGGCGCTTCCGCCACGAATCACGGCCGCTCCCGACCGCATCGAGCGGCGGTGCGGTTAACCGAACCTTAAGCGGGCGGTGGTCATCATGGGCCCGACACGCGGTTGATGCGAGACTGGAACGGCCCACGCCATCGAGGAAGGGGATTCATTGAGCAACGTCATCTCTGAACGCGAGGAGCCGAGGGTCTCGACGGGCGAGCCCGTCGTCGCCGCCCAGGACGTGATGCGGCGGTACGGCGAAGGCGAGACGGCGGTCGACGCCCTCCGCGGCGTCTCACTCGACGTCAAGCAGGGCGAGCTGATCGCCGTGATGGGCCCGTCGGGCTCGGGCAAGTCGACGCTCATGCACATCCTGGCCGGCCTCGACATGCCGACGGCCGGCAGCGTCAAGATCGCGGGCACCGAGATCACGACCCTCAAGGACAGCGAGCTGACGAAGCTCCGCCGCCGGCACATCGGCTTCGTGTTCCAGTTCTTCAACCTGCTGCCGATGCTCACGGCCGAGGAGAACGTCGTGCTCCCGCTCTCGATCGCAGGCGAGAAGCCGGACCCGGAGTGGTTCGCCGACCTGATCCAGAAGGTGGGACTCTCGGACCGCCTCTCGCACCGGCCCGCGGAGCTCTCCGGCGGCCAGCAGCAGCGCGTCGCGATCGCACGCGCGCTCGTGTCGCGCCCCACCGTCGTCTTCGCGGACGAGCCGACCGGGAACCTCGACTCCGCGACGAGCGGCGAGATCCTCGACGTCATGCGCGAGTCCGTCGACAGCTTCGGCCAGACCACCGTGATGGTGACGCACGACGCCCGCGCCGCCGCGATCGCCGACCGCATTCTCTTCCTCGCGGACGGCCTGATCGTGCGCGACCTGACCGGCGCCTCGAGGCACGAGGTAGTGGCGGCGATGGAACAGGTCTCTGCGGCATGACGAGATTCGCCCTGCGCGGGCTGCTCAGCCGCAAGCTGCGCACGGCCCTGACCGCGATCGCGATCGTGCTCGGCGTCGCGATGATCAGCGGCACCTACATCCTGACCGACTCGATCACGAACGCGTTCAACTCGATCTTCACCGAGACTTACAAGGGCACGAACGCGGTCATCACCGGGAAGTCGGCGTTCAACCTCCAGGGCAACGGCAGCAACGCACCGTCCTTCGACGAGTCGCTGCTGCCGCGCGTGCGGGCGCTGCCGGGCGTCGCCGCGGCGCTCGGCGGCGTCGAGGGCGACGCGCACCTGATCGGGAAGAACGGCAAGGCCATCGTCTTCGGCGGCGCGCCCAACATCGGCTTCAGCGTCGACCCGTCGCAGCCGCGGTTCAACTCGCTCACGCTCGTCGACGGCAGCTGGCCGGGCCCGAACGAGGTCGTGATCGACCGCTCGACCGCGAACAAGAAGCACTTCACCGTTGGCCAGAGGATCGGGATCCAGTCCCAAGGCCCCGTCGAGCAGTTCAAGATCTCGGGACTCGTCAAGTTCGGCTCCGTGTCGACGATCGGCGGCGCGACGCTCGCAGGGTTTGCGGTGCCGACGGCGCAGAAGCTCTTCGACAAGGAGGGCAAGCTCGACGACATCCGGATCGCGTCGAGGGGCGGAGTCTCCGAGTCGACACTGCTCGCACAGGTGCGCGACATCCTGCCGCCGGGAACGCAGGTCCGGAGCGGAGACGCGCAGGCGACGAAGGACGCCTCCGACGTGAACAGCTTCCTCAGCTTCCTGCAGAAGTTCCTGCTGTCGTTCGCCGGCGTGGCGTTGTTCGTCGGCATCTTCGTGATCGCCAACTCGCTGTCGATCACGATCGCGCAGCGGACGCGCGAGTTCGCGACGCTGCGGACGATCGGCGCCTCGACGCGCCAGATCCGCATGGCCGTGCTGGTCGAGGCCTTCGTCATGGGCCTGCTCGCCTCGATTGTCGGGCTGTTCCTCGGATTCGGTCTCGCGGAGGGCCTGTTCAAGCTGTTCGAGTCGATCGGCTTCACGCTGCCGAACAACGGCCTCGTCTTCGAGACGCGGACGATCATCGTCTCGCTGCTCGTCGGCACGATCGTCACGCTCGTCGCCAGCCTCCGCCCCGCGGTTCGGGCGACGCGAGTGCCGCCGATCGCCGCCGTGCGCGAAGGCGCAACGCTGCCGCCGTCGCGGTTCGCGGGCTTCCGTGTCCCCGCGACGGTCCTGACCGCGCTGCTCGGCTTCGCCGCGCTCTCCTACGGCCTGTTCGGGAGCGGGCTGGGGACGACACAGGTGCTGCTGTGGCTCGGCCTCGGCGCGCTGCTGATCTTCGTCGGCGTTGCGCTGTTCGCGCGTCAGCTCGTGCGGCCGCTCGCCTCGGCGCTCGGCTGGCCGGCAACGAAGATCGGCGGCGCGGCGGGACTCCTGGCCCGCGACAACGCGAAACGGAACCCCCAGCGGACGGCATCCACGGCCGCCGCGCTGATGATCGGCCTCGCGCTCGTCACGCTGGTCGCCGTTCTCGCGCAGGGGATCATCTCGACCTTCACCGACGCCGTGCACCAGGAGTTCGACGCCGACTACGCGATCACGGCGCAGAACAACTTCGACCCGATTCCGATCAGCGCCGCCGCGGCCGCGGCGAAGACGCCGGGCGTGACGGCGATCGCCAGCGTTCGCACCGGCGACGCCCGTCTGAACGGCCACGTGATCCAGGCGACGGCGGTGGATCCCGAGATCGGCAAGACGATCAGCCTCAAGTGGAAGGACGGCTCGCAGGCCGTACTCGCGTCGCTCGGCGCCACGGGCGCCTTCATCTCGGACGCCTACTCGAAGGACCACCATCTCCACGTCGGCTCGCCGATCCAGGTGGAGACGCCGACCGGAAAGACGATCGACCTGACGATCAAGGGCATCTTCAAGCCCCCGTCGGGCGGGTCGCCGTTCGGATCGGTGACGATGTCGAGCAAGACGTTCGACGCGAACTTCGAGCAGCCCGAGAACCTGTTCACGTTCGTGAAGATGGCGGGCGGCATCACCGACGCCAACACTGCGGCCCTCGCGGCCTCGCTGAAGGGCTTCCCGAACGCGAAGTCGCAGACACGCGACGAGTTCATCCACAACCAGATCGGCCCGCTGAAGAGCATCCTGAACGTCCTCTACGTCCTGCTCGCGCTCTCGGTCGTCGTCAGCCTGTTCGGAATCGTGAACACGCTCGTGCTGACCGTGTTCGAGCGCACACGGGAGCTCGGCATGCTCCGCGCGATCGGCATGACTCGCCGTCAGGTGCGGCGGATGATCCGCCATGAGAGCATCATCACCTCGATGATCGGTGGCGTGCTCGGGATCGTGCTCGGGATCGTCCTCGGCGCCCTGCTCGTGGCACGCATCGACTTCATCAACTTCGCGCTACCGATCGGTCAGCTGATCGTCTTCGCGATCGCGGCGATCATCGTCGGGATCCTCGCGGCGATCTTCCCAGCGCGGCGCGCGTCTCGCCTGAACGTGCTCGAAGCCCTCCAGTACGAGTAGTCGCGTTACGCGGCCGCGAGCGCGAGCGCCCGAGGGATTCGCTCGATCGCGTGCTCGACGTCCTCGTCGGAGACGTCGAGGTGCGTCACGGCACGGACGACGGTCGGGTGCACCGTCGTCGAGACGAGGACGCCCGCCTCCTTCATCCGGCCGATCGCGCCCGCGCGTTCCGGCCCGACGTCGATCTGCACGAAGTTCGTCTCGATCCGGTCGAGCTGGACCCGAACGCCCGCCTCCGCGAGACCCTCGCCGAGCCGGCGTGCGCGAGCGTGGTCGTCCGCGATGCGGGCGACGTTGTGGTCGAGCGCGTACAGCCCCGAGGCGGCGACGATGCCAGCCTGCCGCATCGCCCCGCCGAAGAGGTGCTTCCCGCGCCTGGCCTGCTCCATCAGCTCGCTGGATCCGGCGAGCAGTGCGCCGAGCGGACAACCGAGACCCTTCGACAGGCAGAGCGTGACCGTGTCCGCCTCGCGGCCGATCTCCCGCGGCTCGACGCCGATCGCCACCGCCGCGTTGACGAGCCGCGCACCGTCGAGATGGAACGCGAGCTCGTGCTCGCGGCACGTCGCCCGGATCGCCTTGACCTCGTCGAGCGGCCATGCCCTGCCGCCCGAGCTGTTGTGGGTGTTCTCGATCGTGACGATCCGCGTCGGCGGCACGTGCACCGACGTGCGGTCCCGGATCTCGGCGACCACCTGATCAGGCGAGAATCGTCCCGCGGTACCGTCGATCGCGATCGTCAGCAGGCCGGAGTGCACCGCCGGACCGCCGAGCTCCGATAGGACGATGTGCGCGTGCCGCTCGACGAGCAACACGTCGCCCGGCCGCCCGTGGACGTGCAGCGCGATCTGGTTCGCCATCGTCGCCGTCGGAACGTAGACGGCCGCCTCGTGGCCGAGGAACTCCGCGCCGCGGCGCTCGAGCTCGTTGACGGTCGGGTCCTCGCGCTTCTGCTCGTCGCCGACCTCGGCGTTCGCCATCGCCTCTCGCATGGCGCGGGTCGGCTTGGTCTGCGTATCGGAGCGAAGGTCGACCACGTTCCCATTCTGCCCTCCCGGAGGTGTGGCATCCCCACGAAGGGTGATCCAGCAGCGTCCTGGGAAACCCGATCACAAGCTCTACACGACCCGGTTTCGAACCGGAGACTGCGGAGAAAGCGTGACGTCCCCGAACAAATCCCCACTCGGCAGCGGGTTGCGACTCGCGGGCTCGGCGCCGCCCGTGCGACTCGACCACCAGTTCTTCGAGCACGAGTCGCGGCCGATGCTCGGCGCCATCCTGCTGAAGAAGGGACTCGTCACTCCAGAGCGGCTCGACGAGGCACTCGCCGAAGGGAAGAAGACCGGAATGCGGCTCGGCGAGATCCTCCTCACCAAGGGATGGCTCTTCGAGGGCGAGCTCGCCCACGCGCTCGCCGAGCAGTTCGGCATCCCCTACGTCGATCTCGCGGTGAACACCGTCGACCCGATCGCCGCAGGGTTGCTGCCGCTCGAGGTCGCACGGCGCATGTTCGCAGTCCCCGTCCGGTTCGTCGGCTCGGATGCGATCCAGGTCGCCGTCGCCGACCCCGGTGACGCCGACGTCGAGGGGCTCGAGCAGCTCCTCCGCCACCGGGTCGAGCTCGCCGTCGGCGAGCGATCTGCGATCCAGGTCTCCTGGCGCAGCATGCAGCGCTGAGCGCCGCGCGCGCGTCCACCAACTCCCCGTACCCTGAGAGCGTGGATCGCACGCTCCTCGCGACGGAGCTCGCCGCGCGCGGCGAGCCGGGCTACCGTGCACAGCAGGTCTGGGAGTGGACCGCGCGCGGCGCGGACGGCTACGCGGCGATGACGAACGTGTCCGCCACGCTGCGTGCCGAGCTCGACGAGCGGGTGCCGTTCTCGACGCTGACCGTCGTCCGGCAGGTCGAGGCGCGCGACGGGACGATCAAGGCCCTCTTCCACACGCACGACGGCTGTCCCGTCGAGGCGGTGCTGATGCGGTACCGCGACGGACGGCGGTCCGTCTGCCTCTCCTCCCAGTCCGGCTGCCCGCTGACGTGCACGTTCTGCGCCACCGGCCAGATGCGGTTCGCGCGGAACCTCACCGCCTCGGAGATCGTCGACCAGGCGCTGCACTTCCGTCGAGTCGAGCCGGTCAACCACGCGGTGTTCATGGGCATGGGCGAGCCGATGCTCAACCTCGACCCGGTGCTCGAGGCGGCGAGGCTCCTCCCGGAGCTCGGGATCACGCACCGACGGACGACAATCTCGACGGTCGGCTGGCTCCCCGGTCTGCGTCGCTTCGTCGACGAGGTGGACGAGCCGATCCGTCTCGCCCTGTCGCTGCATGCCGCTATGGACGAGCTGCGCAGTGAGCTGATGCCGGTCAACGACCGCTTCCCGCTCGTAGAGGTCCTCGCCGAGTGCGCCCGTTTCGTCCAGCGACGCAGGCGCAAGGTGTTCGTCGAGTACGTGCTGCTCGCCGGCGTGAACGACCGCGTCGAGCAGGCGCGGGCGCTCGCCGACCTGCTCGATCGGAAGCTGTTCAAGGTCAACCTGATCCCGTACAACCCGACGGGCCGCTACGACGGCGCGTCGCGCAAGGCGATCGCAGCGTTCAAGGACGTCCTCGACCGCGCACGCCTCCCCGCGACCGTACGCCTGACGCGCGGCCGCGACATCGACGCCGCGTGCGGTCAGCTCACCGCGTCGAGCTAAGGGCCGTACGCTCTCGGTCGTGTCGACGAATCGTTCTGCGCCACCGGCCACCGTGACTCCGGTGCTGATCTACCCTGACGTTCGCGCAGCGGTCGCGTGGCTGGAGTCCGCGTTCGGCTTCGAGGAACGCGTGCGCATCGGCGACGCGCACCGGGCTCAGATGCGCGTGGGTATGGACGGCGCCGTCGTCGTCGCCGATGTTCGTGGAAGCCACGTAGCACCGAGCGCGGGAGTGGTCACGCAGCTCCTCAAGGTGCGCGTTCCCGACGTCGACACGGCGTTCTCCCGCGCCCTCGAGGCCGGGGCGAGCGCGCTCGAGGAGCCGACGACGTACGAGTACGGAGAACGCTCGTGCGTCCTCGAGGACATCGCTGGTCACCGCTGGGAGCTGACGCAGACGGTGCGAGACGTCGAGCCGGAGGAATGGGGCGGCGTGACCGTCGGCCCCTGGTGACGCACGTGGCGCAGGGATCCTCGTCCACCCTGGTCGGGCTGCTCGCGGACGAGCAGCGCCTGCGCGTGTTCGCCGCAATCGCCCTCGGTGCAGGGACGATCGAGACGGTCGCCGCAGCGGCCGACACCGACGTCGCGACCGTACAGGCCGTCCTTCCCCGCCTCGTCTCGTCGGGCCTGGTCGAGCAGGACGACGGGCTGCACGTCTCGCTCGCGACATTGCGCGCCGCGGCGCGCGAGCGGCCGGCACGGCAACGCGGCATGCCCGACGCGACGGACGAGCAGCAGCAGGTCCTCCGCAACTTCGCCGAGGACGGCCGACTGGCGCGTCTACCCGCGCGGCAGGGTCAGCGGCGCCTCATCCTCGAGTACGTCGCCGGCCGCTTCGACACAGATCGGCCCTACGCCGAGTCCGAGGTCAACGAGCTCCTGCGCTCGCTCCACGACGACCACGCATCGCTTCGGCGTCATCTCGTCGACGAGGGGCTGCTGGAGCGAAGCGGCGGCGTGTACCGCCGGCCCTGAGCGGACGACCGTCGACCCGGACGTTCAGCGCGCCGTGGCGAGCTGCGCGGTGCAGGACGAGCGTCCGCGCTTCTCGAGGTACTGCTGGTGGTAGTCCTCGGCCTCGTAGAAGGTCTGCGCAGGCTCGATCTGCGTGACGATCGGCTTCCGCCGGTGCGTCTGCTGCTCGGCCTTCGTCCGGAGTGCCGCCTCCCGCTGCTCGTCGTCGTGGACGAAGATCACCGACCGGTAGTTGTCGCCGACGTCCCAGCCTTGCCTGTTGAGCTGCGTCGGGTCGTGCTTCGTCCAGAACACCTCGAGCAGCTGCTCGTAGGACACCTTTTCGGGGTCGTACGTCACCTCGACCACTTCGGCGTGCCCGGTCGTGTGAGAGCACACGTCTTCGTACGTCGGATTCTCGAGTGTGCCGCCCGAGTAGCCGACGCGCGTGCCGGTGACGCCGTCGATCTGCCGAAACGCCGCCTCGACACCCCAGAAGCAGCCCGCTCCGAAGGTTGCCTTCTTCTCCACTATTCCTCCTCGAGGTTCAGTGCCGCAGAGTTGATGCAGTACCTCGCGCCCGTGGGCTGCGGCCCGTCCGGGAACACGTGGCCGAGGTGCCCGCCGCAGCTCGCGCACATGACCTCGGTGCGGATCATGCCGTGGCTCGTGTCGGTCTCCTCGTCGATCGCGTCGTCGCCCGCCGGTGCGAAGAACGCCGGCCACCCGCAGCCGGAGTCGTACTTCGTGTCGGAGCGGAAGAGCTCGGCGCCGCAGCCCGCGCAGCGGTAGGTACCGGGCTCGAAGGTGTGGTCGTACTCGCCGGTGAACGGCGCCTCGGTGCCCTTCTCCCGGAGAACGTGGTACTGCTCCGGCGACAGCTCGGCTCGCCACTCGGTCTCGGTCTTCTGGATCTTGGTCATGGAGACAGTCTTGCGAAATCGGCCCCTGCTGTGCCGCTTCTCCCCGCACCGCGCTGTCCTTGCCCCCGATCGGGGTACGTCGTCCGGGGGATGTCTCCCGCATGCCCAGCCGCCTATCCTGGGGGACGAGGAAGGAGCCGCCATGAGGAGTGCAGCCGTCGCGCTCTGGGAATTCGTGTGGAAGGACCCGGTCGGCCGTTGGCTGGGCGTCATGTGGGCGATCGTCGCCTGGTTCGCGCTGACGTGGATGAGCCTGCCGGTCCTGATCACACTCGTCTTGACGACCGCGATCGTGATCGCAACGCAGCGCAAGCGGCGCGATCTCGTCGTCGAGGACGATCTCGAAGACATTCTCTGAGTTGCCGAACAACCAACGAGGTACGCGCGCGACGACGAGTCGCGCGCGTTCGTGCAGGAGTCTGTCCGGTGCGTCGCGAACGATTCGCGCAGTGGCGCGGCGCCGGTATCCGGACTGCGTTTCCCGTTGGGGACGGCCGCGCGTCCGGCCGCTCGACGAGCTCGTCGCGTTGCCGCGGCGCAGTCCGCTGCTCTCGGAGCTCGAGCGCGCCCTCGGCGCGGCGGCGAGGCTGCACCTGCTCAGATCGGATCTGCACCCCGTTCCCGTGCGCGTGACGTCGACGACGAGCGAGGCCGGCTCGTACCGGTTCCGCAAGGCCGACCCGATCGACGTCCGTGTGTCGAGCCGCTCGGGGCACCCGGCGACGGGCTTCCTCCACGAGCTCGCGCACCTCGTCGACCATCAGGTCAGCCACGACAAGCGAAGCCGTGCCTGGGCATCGGCGATGCACTCGGCCTTCGCCGCGTGGCGCGCCGCCGCCGCGCGACTCGAGGGTCGACCGTTCCCCGGCGGTCGCTCGCGTCAGCGGTACTTCGAGTCCGCGCACGAGATCTGGGCGCGCTCGTATGCCCAGACCGTGTTGCTGCGCTCCGGCGACCCACTCCTGCTCTCACAGCTGCACGAGCTCCAGGAGGACGACGACCCGCACGTCTGGCCGACGGAGGCCTTCGCGCCTGTCGCGCTCGAGGTCGAGCTCGTGTTCGAGCGACTCGGCCTGACGCAGCTCGAGCTGCCGATCGCTGCGTGAGCTAGATCGGCTTCTGGGTCTCGAGCCGGGCGGCCGCTTCGTCCGCGTGCGACGAGGCGACGCCGCCGCCAGCCGCGCCGTCGAATGCGTACTTGAGCACGGGCTGCTTCGCCGCGCGCACCTCGTCCAGCCGCTTCACCGGCCGCGAGTGCGGCGCCGTCTTCAACAGCTCAGGTGATTCGGCGGCCTCCTGCGCGATCGCGATCATCGTGTCGCAGAACGAGTCGAGCGTCTCCTTCGCCTCGGTCTCGGTCGGCTCGATCATCAGCGCCTCGGGGACGATCAGCGGGAAGTAGACCGTAGGCGGATGGAAGCCATAGTCCATCAGCCTTTTTGCGACGTCGAGCGCGGTGATCCCGTGTTCCCGCTTCAGCGTGCGCGCGCTCAGCACGAACTCGTGCATGCACAGACGGTCGAAGGGAAGGTCGTAGACGTCCTTGAGCCGCGCGAGGACGTAGTTGGCGTTCAGCACGGCGGTCTCCGACATCTCGCGCAGCTGCGACCCGTACGAGCGGATGTACGCGTACGAGCGGACGAACACGCCGAACGGGCCCGTGTAGCCGCGCACCTTGCCGATCGACTTCGGGCGTGCATAGTCGAGACCGAACGTGTCGCCGTCGCGGACGACGGCAGGGACCGGCAGGAACTCCGCGAGGTTCTCGCGCACGACGATCGGCCCGCCGCCGGGACCACCGCCTCCGTGCGGCTGCGAGAAGGTCTTGTGGAGGTTGATGTGGACGATGTCGAAGCCCATGTCGCCCGGCCGGGAGATGCCGCACACGGCGTTGAGGTTGGCACCGTCGTAGTACACGAGCGCTCCTTCGGCGTGGAAGATGCGCGCGACCTCCTCGATGTGCTCGTCGAAGAGGCCGAGCGTCGATGGATTCGTGAGCATCAACCCGGCGGTCCGCTCGTTCACCTTCGCGCGCAGGTCGTCGAGGTCGAGATTGCCGCGCTCGTCGGTCGCGCACTTCTCGAGCTTGTAGCCGGCCATCGTCACGCTCGCCGGATTCGTCCCGTGCGCCGTGTCGGCCGTCACGATCGTGTCGCGGCGATCGCCCTCGCCCCGATCGGCGAAGTACGCGCGCATGAGCATCAGGCCGGTGAGCTCGCCCTGGCTGCCAGCGGCGGGCTGAAGCGAGCAGGCGTGCAGGCCCGACACCTCGACCAGCAGCTCCTGCAGGCGCCACATCAACTCGAGCGCGCCCTGCGCTCCTTCCTCGTCCTGCAGCGGGTGCAGGTCGCGGAATCCCGGCAGCATCACGAGCCGCTCGTTGACGCGCGGGTTGTACTTCATGGTGCAGGAGCCGAGGGGATAGAAACCCGTGTCGATGCCGAAGTTCCGGGTGGACAGCTCGGTGAAGTGCCGGACGAGCTCGGGCTCCGCCAGCTGCGGCAGCCGAGGCGGACCAGCGCGGCGCAGCTCCGGCGGCACGTGCGCGGGCGGCAGGTCGGCCCGCGGCGGCGCGCTGCCGCGCCGGCCGGGCTGCGACTTCTCGAAGATCAGCTTCACAGCGCGACCTCGCGAAGCACGTCGACGAGCCGGTCGATGTCCGCAGGCGATCGCTTCTCCGTGACCGCGACGAGCAGGACGTCGTCGAGCCCCGCGTAGTCGCGGCCGAGCGGGTAGCCGGGATTGACGCCTTGCGCGCGGGCCGCACGCACGACATCCTTGCCGTTCCGACCGACGTGGAGCGCGAACTCCTTGAACGTCGCACGCTCAGGGAACACGAGCTCGAAGCCCGACACGGTGAGCTGTTCCTGTGCGTAGTGCGACAGGCTCATGCACGTCTCGCCGACCTCGCGCAGACCCTCGGCACCGAGCCACGACAGGTTGACGAGCCCGGCGAGCGCGAGCAGCGTTTGATTCGTCGTCATGTTCGACGTCGCCTTCTCGCGTCGGATGTGCTGCTCGCGCGTCTGCAGCGTCAGGACGAACCCGCGCTCGCCTTTCGCATCGACGGTCTCGCCGACGATGCGTCCGGGCATGCGTCGCGTGAACTCGCTCCGCGCCGCGAGGAAGCCGTAGTGCGGGCCCGCGAAGGACTGGTAGTTCCCGGCGCTCTGGCCCTCGCCGACCGAGATCCCACAGCCGTAGTTGCCGGGCGCCTCGAGCACGCCGAGTGACATCAGGTCGACGTGCGCGACCGGGACCGCGTCCGCGTCGGCGGCGGCAGCGGCAAGCTCGGGCGCGGCCTCGAGACAGCCGAAGACGTTCGGCTGCTGGAAGATCACGCACGCGGCACCTTCTGCTGCAGCGCGCACGTCGTCCGGCTCGGTCACGCCGTCGCTGTGCGGCACCTCGACCACCTCGAGGCCGAACCCCGGCGCGTACGTCTTCACCACCTGGCGGACCTGCGGGTTCGTCGCCTCCGTGACGACGACCTTCTCCCGGCCTGTCGCGTGTTTCGCGATGAAGCACGCGTCGGCGGCGACCGTCGTGCCGTCGTAACCGGAGGCGTTGGAGACGTCCATGCCGGTGAGCTCGCAGATCACCGTCTGGTACTCGAAGATCGCCTGCAGCACTCCTTGGCTCATCTCGGGCTGGTACGGCGTGTACGCCGTGAGGAACTCGCCTCGCTGCAGCACGGTGTCGACGACCGCGGGGACGTAGTGGTCGTAGATCCCGGCGCCGAGGAACGAGAGCTCCTTCCCCGTGTCGACGTTCCGGGCCGCGAGCTCCTCGAGGTGACGCGTCAGCTCCGGCTCGGACAGCGGCGGCTCGAGCGCGAGCGGGCGGTCGAGCCGGACCGATGCCGGAACGTCACGGAACAGCTCTTCGACCGAGTCGACGCCGATCGTCTCGAGCATCGACTCGCGGTCGGCATCCGTCAGCGAGAGGTACGGGTGCGTCACGAGTCGGCGATCAGCTGCTTGTACGACTCGGCGTCGAGCAGGGAGTCAGTCTCCACCGGATCGCTCAGGCGGATCCGGACGAGCCAACCGGCGCCGTAAGGGTCGTCGTTCACGAGCTCCGGCTCGTCGACGACCTTGGCGTTGACCTCGACGATCTCCCCCGAGAGTGGCGCGATCACGTCGGAGACGGCCTTGACGGACTCCACCTCGCCGTAGGGCTTGTCCTTCGTGACCGTCGTCCCGCTCTCCGGCGGCTCGAAGTGCACGAGCTCCCCGAGCCCGTCCTGCGCGAACCACGTGATCCCGAGCTCCGCCTCGTCGCCGTCGATCCGTGCCCAGTCGTGTTCGGGGTGGTACCGGAGCTCCTCGGGATAGCTCTCCATGGCGGGCACTCAGACGTTCTCCTCTCGCGCATAGATCGGTTTCCGCACGACTCGCGCACGGCGAGATCGGCCTCGAACGTCGATCGTAAGCTCGGTGCCGGGTGCCGCGACGGCTGTAGGGACGTAGCCCATGCCGATCCCGCGGTCGAGCATCGGCGAGTGCGTGCCCGACGTCACCTCGCCACCGCCCTCGATCGGCATCCCGGCCCGTGCGATCGCCGTGTCCTCCATCACGAACGGCACGAGCGTGCGATCCGTGCCGTCCTCGGCAAGCTCGCGCAGCCGCTCGGCGCCCCTGAACTCCTTCGCGAGCGCGCAGCACCACTTCAGTCGCGCAGAGATCGCGTCGGTGTCGGGCGTGATGTCCTGGCCGTGCAGGGGGAAGCACGCCTCGAGCCGAAGCGTGTCGCGCGCGCCGAGCCCGCACGGGACAACTCCGCGTGCCAACACCCGGTCCCACAGCTCGCCGACGTCCTCCGCCATCGTCAGCAGCTCGCACCCCACCTCG
>DASPSY010000075.1:0-10428 GCA_035623685.1 Gaiellaceae bacterium | reverse complement strand
CGCCGAGCGCCTGAACGAGCTGAACGCCGAGCACGGGATCTGGGACTGCACACGCTGCTACTTCTGCAATCAGCGCTGTCCGAAGGGAGTCGATCCGCGCGACGCGATCGCGAAGCTCGGCGCCGAGTCGATCAAGGAAGGGATCGACCACGACATGGGCGCGAAGCACGCGAAGTGGTTCGTCACCTCGGCGAAGACGACTGGTTGGCTCCGCGAGACGGAGCTCGTCCCGAAGACGCAGGGGATCGTCGCGGCGATCAAGCAGACGAAGTTCGCCATGGGACTCGCGCGACGCGGCAAGGTTCCGATTCCGATCCCGCCGCACGTTGCCGAGAACGTCGAGCAGTCGCGCGCGCTCTACAACCTCGTCAAGGAGCAGGGCCGCGACGGCGCGCTCGGCATCGTCCAGGGCGAGCATGCGCTCGAGCGCATCGAGTTCGCCGAGACCGCCGAGAAACGCGCGAGCGTCGACGGATCGGACGGGCAGTGAAACGCGTCGCGTACTACAAGGGCTGCCTCGCGTCGCTGTCTGCGAAGGAGCTCGACACGTCGACGCAGGCGCTCGCGCCGAAGGTAGGACTCGAGCTCGTCGAGCTCGAGTCGGTCACGTGCTGCGGCGCGGGCGACATCCACGAAGCCGAGCCCGACTACTACCTCCACCTGAATGCGCGCATCCTCGCGTACGCGGAGGCGACCGGTGCCGAGACGCTGCTGACGATCTGCAACGTCTGCACGCTCAACCTGCGGCAGGCGAACTGGCAGCTGCGCAACGACGAGGCCCTGCGCGAGCGCGTGAGCACGAACCTCCGGCGTGTCGGAGCGCCTCCGTACGACGGCACGGTCGAAGTGCGGCATCTCCTCTGGGAGATCGCCGAGGGCGACGGCTACGAGCTCCTCCAGGCGGCCGCGCACCGCGGCCTGAAGGGACTGAGGATCGCACCGTTCTACGGCTGCCAGATCCTGCGCCCGTCGAAGATCCTCGGCTTCGAGGACCCTGACCGGCCGTCGTCGCTCGAGCGGATCATCGAGGCGTGCGGCGGCGAGGCGATCGACTACCCGGCGAAGGTCAAGTGCTGCGGATTCCCGATCATCCAGGCGCGCGAGGAGACGGCGCTCGGCGAGCTGATCCAGCCGATCGAGCAGGCGAAGGAGGCCGGCGCCGACGCGATCGTCACGCCGTGCCCGCTCTGCCACCTCTCGCTCGACGCCTGGCAGTCGAAGCTGAAGGAAGCAACCGGCAAGGACTTCGCCATGCCGATCCTCCACCTCTCGCAGCTCGTCGGCGTCGCGGCCGGGCTGCAGGAGTCCGAGCTCAAGTTCAAGCGGCACGTCGTCTCGGTGCAGCCCGTGCTGGAGAAACTCGAAGTCTGATGGGCGCCGGGAACCCTCGCGGTTCCCGTTCCACGTGAACGGTCGGACGATCGCAGCGGTCGGCGCGACGGCGGTCGCAGGTGGGCTGGCCTGGGGCTGGTTCGAAGCGGGCTGGTTGAGACGTCGCACGCTCGAGCTGCGGCTCCACGGCCTGCCTCGCGAGCTCGCCGGAATGCGCATCGCGCACCTGTCGGACTTCCACCTCGGGAAGCGCTCGCGCAGCGAGTCCGCGGTCGCGGGTGCTGTCGAGTGGACTGCCGAGCGCCGACCGGACCTCGTCGTCGTCACCGGCGACCTCGTCTCGCATCCGAGTGGTGAGCCGACCCTTCGCGCGCTCCTCGAGCGGCTCGACCCGTGCTATGTGGTGCTCGGCAACCACGACGTCGAGCACGCGCGCGACCCGTTCTCGCGCTCCGTCGGTCTCGACGACCTTTCGCCTGCGCGGCTGCTCGCCGACGAGTCGGTGCTGCTGACGCTGCGAGACCGTCGCGTGCAGCTCGTCGGCTCGGATCCGCGCAGCTACCGGACGCGAACGTCCGAGCCGTGGCTTCTCGCAGATCGAGACGCGGACGTCCGCATCCTCCTCTGTCACTACCCGACCGTGCTCGACCGGCTGCCGAGCGGTTCGTTCCACCTCGTCCTCTCCGGACACATGCACGACGGACAGATCGCGGTGCCGCTGCCGCGCGACAAGCTGCGGCTGGCGCATCCTCGGGCGCGCTTCTCGGCCGGTGTGTACGAACGTGCGGGGACGGTGATGCACGTCTCGCCAGGCCTCGGGACGACGTTCGTCCCGTTCCGGTTCTACGCGCGCCCCGAGGTGACGGAACTGGTGCTACAACCCGCCTGACCGTGAGCGGCGGGCCACACGTCGAGGGGCTGACCGGGGCGACTCTCACCACAGCGCCCGAGGTCTGCCACGGCTGCATCTGGTGGCAGACGCGCGCCGGCGGCCGGCGGCTCGACAAGGGACGCTGGATCGAGAAGGCCGAGACCGACTGGGGCCCCTGGGGGACCGTGTACTACGACGCGGACGGACGCCTGCTCGGCTCGATGCAGTACGGCCCCGCCGAGCTCTTCCCGCGCGCCGCGGAGCTGCCTGCTGGTCCGCCGACGAACGACGCGGTGCTCGTCACGTGCGCGTACCTCGTCAGCGCGTCGACGCCGTGGGTGGTGCAGTCGCTCTTCCTCGCCGCGATCGGCGAGGCACGCGACAAGGGCGCGAAGGCGCTCGAGACGTTCTCGTACCGATACGCGGAAGGCGAGTCGCAGTACGAGCGCTTCCAGGTCCACAAGACGATCTTCCCGGCCGACTTCCTCTCCGACTTCGGCTTCGTCCCGATTCGTCGCGCGGGGCGCATCGAGCTCGCGCGGCTCGACTTCGGCGGCCTGCAGCCGGTCGAGGAGGGCACGCGCGAGAAGGTCCTGCGTGTGGTGAAAGAGGCGTTCGCGCCGGCGCCGGCGCCCGTGCCGCCGACCTAGGCAGGGACCGCGCGCCGCTCGAGCACGAGCTCCGCGATCTGGATCGCGTTCAGCGCCGCGCCCTTGCGGAGGTTGTCGCAGACGACGAGAAAGGCAAGCCCGTTCGGGGCGGTCGTGTCGCGACGGATCCGTCCGACGAGCACGTCGTCGCCGCCCGCGGAGAGC
Source organism: Gaiellaceae bacterium (assembly GCA_035623685.1). GTDB lineage: Bacteria > Actinomycetota > Thermoleophilia > Gaiellales > Gaiellaceae > 3-1-20CM-4-69-9. The sequence continues at coordinate 7,410 of DASPSY010000075.1, read as the reverse complement.
TTGGGAGTCGGGAACTCCTCGAGCCGGACGCCCGGCGCCTTCGCCAGCAGCGCGCGTGCGTCGTCTGGCGACAGCTCGCCGACGGTCTCGACCCACACTGCCTCCGCGTGGCCGACGAGCACCGGCACGCGCACGGTCGTCGCGCTGATCGGCAGCTCCGGCAGCTCGAGGATCTTGCGCGTCTCGTCGCGCAGCTTCGCCTCCTCGTCGAACTCGACGCCGTCGAAGTCCCAGTCCATCGCCAGATCGGCCTCGCCGGACGGCGTCGCGCGTAGCTTCTCCATTCGCTGCGCGCCCGCCCCGGAGACCGACTGATAGGTGGACACGCGCACGCGCGCGAGGCCGGCCGCGTCGTGGATCGGCTTGAGCGCGACGGTGAGCGGGATCGCGCAGCAGTTCGGATTCGCGACGATGCCTTCGTGCTCGAGCGCGCGCGCCCCGTTCACCTCGGGCACGACGAGCGGCACGCCGTCCTGCAGACGGTAGGCGGACGACTTGTCCACTGCGACCGCGCCGCCGCGCACGGCGAGCGGCACGAGCTCGAGCGACGCAGACGTGCCCACTGAGAAGAGGCAGAGGTCGAGGTCGCCGCGCGTCAACGCCTCCGGTGTGGCCTCCTCGACCGTGACGTCTTCGAGTTGCTTGCCTGTGGAGCGGGCTGAGGCGTACGCGCGCACGTTTGCATAGCCGCGCTCGCGGAGCAGTCCGAGCGTGACGGTCCCGACGGCTCCGGTCGCGCCGACGACGCCGATGCGCGTGTCTCTATCCAAGCTCGAACGCCTCGTGCAACGCCTTCACCGCGCGGTCGACGTCCGCGCTCGCGACGTGACAGGCGATCTTGATCGGGGACGTGGACACGATCGGCGCGTCGATGCCGGCTGCCTCGAGCGTCGCGAACGTCTTCGCCGCGACGCCCGGATGACTCTTCATTCCCGCGCCGACGAGCGACACCTTCCCGAGGTCGTCACGCGCGCTCCAGCTCACGTGCAGCCCGTCGAGGGTGCGCGCCGCGTCGGAGCGGTCCTCCACCGGCGCGGAGAAGACGATCTCCGGGCCGGTCTGCACGATCGTGTCGACGTTGACGCTCGCGTCTGCGAGGGCTGCGAACAGCGCAGCGGCCGAGACGCCTTCGACGCGGTACACGGTCTCCTCCCGCTGGTGCACCACTCCTGAGATCAGCGCCTTCTCGAGCAACTCGTCCTCTCCGCGGATCCACGTGCCGGGAGCGTCGCCGACCGACGAGCGGACGTGGAGGTTCACATTGTGACTGCGCGCGACCTCGATCGAACGGGTCGCCAGCACGCGGGCGCCCGACGACGCCATCTCCAGCATCTCCTCGAACGACAGGAGGTCGAGCCGCCGCGCCCCGGGCACGAGTCGCGGGTCCGCGCTGAACACACCCGCGACGTCGGTGTAGATCTCGCACGAGCTCGCAGACAGCGCGGCCGCCAGCCCGACCGCGGTCGTGTCGGAGCCGCCGCGACCGAGCGTCGTCACCTCGTGCTCGGACGAGACTCCCTGGAAGCCCGCGACAAGCACGATCTCGTCGCGGTCGAGCGCCTCGTGGATCCTCTGCGCGCGGACGTCGACGATCTTCGCCTTGCCGTGGACGGTGTCGGTGACGATCCCTGCCTGTGAGCCCGTCAGCGAGATCGCCTCGTGGCCGAGGTCGTGGATCGCCATTGCACAGAGCGCGCACGAGATCCGCTCGCCGACCGAGACGAGCATGTCGAGCTCGCGCGGATCCGGGGTCTCCGAGACCTCGTGCGCGAGGTCGAGCAGCTCGTCGGTCGTCCGTCCCATCGCGGACAGGACGGCGACGACGCGCGCGCCCGACTCGCGGGCGGCCACGAGCCGTCTAGCGACGCTCTTCAGCTTGTCGGCGTCCGCGACGGACGTCCCGCCGAACTTCATCACCACCGTGTGGAGGCTCGGCGCGCCGACGTCCGGCTCGACGGACGGAACGGCCTCGTAGTCGGTCGTCGTCATTTCAGACAGTGTAGGCGGGCCGTCTCGCGTCACACTCCCGTCATGCGCGCCATGGTCCTGGACGAGCCGAGGACGCCTCTGCGCCTCGCCGAGCTGCCCGAGCCCGTGCCGGCGGCAGGCGAGCTGCTCGTCCGCGTGCGCGCCTGCGGCGTCTGTCGGACCGACCTCCACGTCGTCGACGGCGAGCTCGAGCATCCCAAGCTCCCGCTCGTGATCGGCCACCAGGTCGTCGGCGAGGTGGTCGGCGACGGTCGGCGCGTCGGCATCCCGTGGCTCGGCTGGACGGACGGCGACTGCCGCTACTGCAGGGCGGGGCTCGAGAACCTCTGCGACGACGCGCGCTTCACCGGCTATGACCGCGACGGTGGCTACGCGGAGTACGCGGTCGCGGACGAGCGGTACTGCTTTGCGTTGCCGGACGGCTACTCGGACCTCGAGGCGGCACCGCTGCTCTGCGCCGGGCTGATCGGCTACCGCTCGCTGCGGCTGGCCGGCGATCCGGGACTCGTCGGGCTGTATGGGTTCGGCGCGTCCGCGCACATCGTCGCGCAGGTCGCGCGCCACGAGGGACGTCGCGTGTTCGCGTTCACGCGCGACGGCGACGAAGAGGGCGCGAGCTTCGCGCGCTCGCTCGGCGCGGAGTGGGCAGGCGGCTCGTCCACGCTCCCGCCGGAGGAGCTCGATGCGGCGATCATCTTCGCGCCTGTCGGTGCGCTCGTACCGGCGGCGTTGCGCGCGGTGCGAAAAGGCGGCACCGTCGTCTGCGCGGGAATCCACATGAGCGAGATCCCGGCGTTCTCGTACGACCTGCTGTGGGGCGAGCGGATCGTCCGCTCGGTCGCGAACCTTACGCGCAGGGACGGCGAGGAGCTGCTCGCGCTGGCGCCGAAGGTCCCGATCCGCATCGAGGTGCGGACCTACGCGCTCGAGCAGGCGAACGAGGCGCTCGACGACCTGCGTGCGGGACGGTTCGAGGGCGCGGCCGTGCTCGACGTCGCTACATCTCGCGACGGCCCGACAGCGCGCGACCGAGCGTGACCTCGTCCGCGTACTCGAGATCGCCGCCGACCGGAAGCCCGCTCGCAAGCCTCGTCACACGCACGCGACCACGGAGCCGGTCCGCGAGATAGGCCGCGGTCGCCTCGCCGGTCATGTTCGGGTTCGTCGCGAGCACGACCTCCTGCACGCCGTTGCGCTCGACGCGTCCGAGCAGTTCGTCGATGCGGAGATGCTCGGGCTCGACGCCGTCGAGCGGCGACAACGCGCCGCCGAGCACGTGGTAGAGGCCGCGGAACTCGCTCGTCCGCTCGACCGACACGAGATCGACGGGCTGCTCGACCACGCAGATGATCGAGTGGTCGCGTCGCGCGTCGACGCAGATCGAGCAGACCTCCTCCTCGGTGAGATTGCCGCACTCCTTGCAGAAGCGGACGCGCTCCTTCACGTCGACGATCGCGGCTGCGAGCGCGAGCGCCTCGTCCTTCGGCCGCTGCAGCAAGTGGAAAGCCAGCCGGTGCGCCGTCCGAGCGCCCACGCCGGGCAGGCGGGAGAGCTGGGCGACGAGGTTGTCGACCGCGGGGCTGACCACTGTCTTATTGTGCCGACATGGTTCGGATTGCCGAGTTCGCGCTCTTCACCGCGGACGTACCCAAGCTGGTCGAGTTCTACGAGCGGGTCCTCGGTGTCGGCCCGCGCAGCCGCTCCGAGTCTCACGCGTACTTCGACGTCGGCGGCACGACGATCTTCATCCACCTGGCGACGGACGAGGAGTTCCAGGATGCACCCACGGGCGACCACGTCTCCTTCGCAGTCCCGGACCCAGAGGCCCTGAGTGGCGACCTGCGCGCGAGCGGCAGCGACGTGGTCGGCCCCAAGGAGTTCTACTGGGGCCGGTCCGCATACGTGCGGGACCCGGACGGGCGGCTCGTCGAGCTCACCAAGGAGTAGGCGTCAGCGCGCGAGCCGAATCGCGAGCACCTGGAGCAACGACAGGGCGATCCGCGGCTCGCGCTCCAGCAGGTGCCGGAAGTCGTCGCGCGCGATCGCGAGACACCGCACCGGCGTCTCGGCACGCACACGCGCCGTGCGCTCCCCGTCGGGAGTGAGCAGGGCCAGCTCGCCGAAGGACTCGCCCGGGCCGAGCTCGCGGGTCGCGCCGCCGCGGAGCTCGGCGATCGCCCGCCCCTCGACGATCGCGAACATCCCCGATCCCTGCTGCTTCGGCTCGGCGAGGACGCGTCCGGCCGGCGCGTCGAGCTCACGCGCGAGGCTGGCGACGAGGGCGAGCGCCTCGTCGTCGAGGCTCGAGAAGAGCTCGACCGTCCGCAGCCTCTCGACCCGCTGGCTGAGGCCGGCAGCGCTCATCTCAGAAACCGGGTAGGCCGAGCCCGCCGAGCGCGGGGCCGGCGAGCCCGCTGAGCCTCGACTCGGCGAGGCCGTGAGCGGACTTGAGCGCCTCGTTCACCGCGGCGAGCACGAGGTCGGCGAGCAGCTCGGGATCGTCCGGATCGATCGCCTTCGGGTCGATCGTGATCGCCTTGATCTCGCCGCCGCCGGTCGCGGTCACCGTCACCATCCCGCCGCCCGCGGACGCCTCGACCGTCTCGTTTGCGAGCGCCTCCTGCGCCTGCTGCAGCTGCTCCTGCATCTGTGTGACCTGCTCAAGCATCTTGCCCATGTCCAAGTTCTCCACGTTCAGTCCTCTCGTTCGTGCGCGTCCAAGGTGTCTTTGAGCAGCTCGAGGACCCGGTCCTCCCCGAGCGGCTCGTCCGGATCGGTCGCCGCCTCACCGTCTCCCTCGCCCTCCGCGAACGCGACGCCCAGCCGACGGCCCGTCACCTCGTAGAGCGCCTCCGCGAGCAGCGTCGCGTTCTTCGGCTCCTCCGCGAGCTTGCGGTGGAAGGTCGCGCTCGCAGGAAACTCGAGGGTCAGCGTGTCGTCGGCGAGTTCCGACGGATGCGCTTCGCGGAGGACGGACGCTGCGGGGATCGAGCGCTCCTCGACTGCCGGCACGATCGTGCGCTGCCATGCCTCGCGCAGCTGCTCGAGCTCGAGCGACGGCGGCGTGGACTGCGGTGGAGGCGGAGTCGAGTCGGGCGGCTCGGGCGCGTCGACTCTCTGCGGCGGCCGTGCCGTTGCGACATGTCGTCCCTGCTCCAGCTGCTCCAGCCGGTAGGCGATCGACTCGCGCGAGAGATCCGTCGCGGGACGCGTCACCTTGACGAGCGCGAGCTCGAGCGGCAGGCGCGGCTCGCCGCCCTGGCGCATGTCGTCGACGGCGACCGCGAGCAGGTCGATCAGGCGGATGACCGTCGCCTCTCCGAGTTGGTTCGCCTGCGCGCGCACGCGCTCGCGCGTCTCCTCGGTGACGGGCAGCGAGTCCGGAACCTCGCCCATGTGCTGCACGAGCATCAGCTGGCGCAGGTGCTCGAGCAGGTCGGTGACGAGGCGACCGAGATCCTGTCCTTGCTCCGACAGCTCCTCGATGAAGGTGAGCGCGCCGGCGGTGTCGCGGTCGACCACGAGATCGCAGAGGCGGAAGAGCGCCTCTTCCTCGACCGCGCCGAGCAGCTGGAGGACGGCCTGTACTGTCACCTGCTTCTCCGTTGCAGCAGCGAGCTGGTCGAGCGTCGAGACCGCGTCGCGGTACGCGCCTCGCGCGCCGCGTGCGATCAACGCGAGCGCCTGATCGGGCGCCTCGATTCCCTCACCGTCCGCGACGCGGCGCAGCACGCGCACGAGCTCGGGCAGCCGCGGACGCTGGAAGACGAACGTCTGGCAGCGCGATCGCACGGTCGGCAGCACCTTCGACAGGTCGGTCGTGCAGAAGACGAAGACGAGGTGGGGCGGAGGCTCCTCGATCAGCTTCAGCAGCGCGTTCCACGCGGCGTCCGTGAGCTGGTGCGCCTCGTCGAGGATGTAGACCTTGTACCGCCCTTCGGCCGGCTGGAGCACGACGCGTTCCCGGATCTCGCGAATGTCGTCGATACCGCGCTGCGACGCAGCGTCCATCTCGATGACGTCGAGCGAGCTGCCGTTCGCGATTGCAACGCACGTCGTGCAGGTCTTGTCGGGCGTCGGCGTGGGGCCTTGGACGCAGTTCAGCCCCTTCGCGAGGATGCGCGCAAGCGACGTCTTGCCCGTTCCGCGCGGGCCCGCGAACAGGTACGCCTGGCGGATCTGCTCGGAGGCGATCGCGTTCTTCAGCGTCCGGACGATCGCCTCCTGGCCGACCACCTCGTCGAAGTCCTGTGGGCGGTACTTCCGGTAGAGGGCGGCCACGGAGCGATCTTACTGGCACCCTCCGGAGCGGCTAGACTCCTCGCGCCCGTGGCACTGCGAGCGTTCCGAACCGCGTCAGATCCGGGAGGAAGCAGCGCTAAGGAGTGTTCGCAGGTGCCCGGGTTTGAACCCCGCGTGAGCCGTGGCTGAGGAGCCGGCGGTGATCGAGCGGGACCACGTCCCGGTGATGTTCAGGCGCGTCGCCGACGAACAGGAGGCGATCAGCCGTGGCTGGGCGGAGGTCGAGAAGGCCGTGGGGTCGCTGAAGGGCCGGAGGTTCTACGGCGCGATGGACGAGGGCCGAGGCGAGTATCGGGTGTGCGTCCGGCTTCGTGACGGTGACGACCCGCACCGGCTGGGGCTGGAGGTCGGCACGCTTCCGGGAGGTCGGTATGTGCGCGTGCGGCTCGAGGGCGAGCCTCCCGATGTGTACCGGCAGATCGCACCGACCTTCGAGCGGCTCGCACAGCGTGAGGACCACGACCCCAGCCGGCCTGGCATCGAGTGCTACCGGCGGCGCGACGTGATCGACCTGCTCCTGCCGGTCGTCTGAGCCGCCGCCGACGCGCCGCTAAGCTAGGAGCCGCTTTCGGGGCGCATAGCTCAGCGGGAGAGCGCCCGCTTCACACGCGGGAGGTCCCTGGTTCGATCCCAGGTGCGCCCATGGCTCAACCATGCGGTTGTCGGCGGTTTCGAGGTCGTCTCGGAGCTCGTGTGGTCAGCGATGTGGTCAGTAAACCCTGACCCAGGTGTGAGTCGCAGCCATCAGATGCCGTACTCGAGCGGCGCGGTCGATCCCCTCGCTCGGGCCGCAGACCCGTGAGACCTCGCCTCGTACGTCCTAGTCGACACGTCTGCCGCTGACCCGGACCGGCACCCCGGAGATGTCACCGTCCCAGAGAACCTCCGCGGAGAACTCGTATCGGAGTCGCTTCCAGAGCAGCGCGCTCTCGAAGACGTCCATGTCAGGCGGGACGAGCCGAAAGACGGTCGTCGAACCGATCACGATCAGCTTCTTGCGCGGCCGCGAGATCGCGACGTTCAGCCGGTTTGGGTTAAGCAGGAAGCTCGCCTCCGCGAGGACGAACTCCGGATCTGAGGCCGTGGCCGACACGACGATCAGGTCTCGTTCGCCTCCTT
>DASPSY010000097.1:0-36729 GCA_035623685.1 Gaiellaceae bacterium | reverse complement strand
GTCCGACGATGGTGCTCGTGCTCACAGCGCTGTCGATCGCGACGAAGAGCGGGCTCGCGTCGATCTTCAACAGCGGCATGCACGGCTTCACCGAGACGCTGTACGCCTACGACTCGCAGTCGAACAACAACGGCAGCGCGTTCGCCGGCTTCGGGCTGACGAACTTCAGCGCCGACCTCGGTGCGATCGCCATGTTGCTCGGCCGTTTCGTGCCGATGTTCGCCGCGCTCGCGCTCGGTGGCGCGCTGGCGAGGAAGAAGGTCACTCCTGCCTCGGCGGGGACGTTCCGCACCGACGGCCCGACCTTCGTCGTGCTCGTCGTCGGCGTGATCGCCTTGACCGCCGGACTGATGATCTTTCCCGCTCTGACTCTCGGCCCGATCGTCGAAGGATTGATGCACTGATGCGAAACCTCGTCAGCTCCGTCATCGCGATCGTCGTCATCACAGCGGTGTTCGGCTTCGCCTACCCCGCGGTGATGACCGGCTTCGGGCAGGTCGCGTTCAAGCACCAGGCGAACGGCAGCCTGCTCAAGGTCGACGGCAAGGTCGTCGGCTCGAAGCTCGCGGCGCAGGCGTTCACGAGCTCCAAGTACTTCCACGAGCGGCCCTCCGCGACCTCGCCGCCCTACAACGCGGGCGGCACGACGTTCGCGAACCTCGGGCCGACGAATCCCGATCTGGCGAAGAACGTCAAGGCGGCGGCCCAGGCGATCCTGAAGCTGGAAACGCCGTACAACCCGGGCCTGACGATCCACGACATCCCGGTCGACGCCGTGACGACCTCAGGCTCGGGGATCGACCCGGACATCTCGCCGGCCTATGCCACCTTGCAGTCGCGGCGCGTCGCGGCCGTGCGGCACCTGCCGCTGGCGACCGTACAGAAGCTGATCAAGGAGAACACGATCGGCCGCTCGTGGGGCTTCTTCGGAGAGCCGGGCGTGAACGTGCTCGATCTCAACCTCGCGCTCGACAAGCTGGAAGGGAAGTAGATGTCGGTCACCGCTGAGCCACCTGTCGTCCCCGAGCCGACCGCAGCCACGAAGGCGCGGCGCTCGAGTGTCTTCTCGCGCGAGCTCGTCGTCCAGGCGATCTGGGACTCGTTCCCCAAGCTCGACCCGCGCAACCAGCTGAAGAACCCGGTCATGTTCATCGTCGAGCTCGGCAGCGTGATCACGACGGTGATCTTCTTCCTCGAGCTCGCCCGCGGTCAGTACAGCCAACTGTGGTTCGTCGGGGTGATTGCCTTCTGGCTGTGGCTGACGGTGCTGTTCGCGAACTTTGCCGAGGCGATCGCCGAGGGGCGCGGCAAGGCCCAGGCGGACGCGCTGCGCGCGACGCGGACAACGACGAACGCCCGGCTGAGGGACGGGGGCGAGGTCCCTGCGCCCGAGCTGCAGAAGGGCGACGTCGTCGTCGTCGAGGCAGGCGAGATGATCCCTGCGGACGGCGAGATCATCGAGGGCGTCGGCTCGGTCGACGAGTCCGCGATCACCGGCGAGTCCGCGCCTGTCATCCGCGAGTCCGGCGGCGACCGTTCGGCCGTGACCGGCGGCACGCGTCTGCTTTCGGACAGGCTCGTGATCGAGGTCACCCAGGAGCCTGGCAAGTCCTTCCTCGATCGGATGATCGCGCTCGTCGAGGGCGCCGAGCGTCGCAAGACACCCAACGAGATCGCGCTGAACATCCTGCTTGCCGGGCTCACGATCACCTTCCTCGCCGCTGTCGTCACGCTGCGCCCTTACGCGATCTACGCCGGTACGCCCACCTCGCAGACGGTCTTGATCGCGTTGCTCGTCGCGCTGATCCCGACGACGATTGGCGCACTGCTGTCCGCGATCGGAATTGCGGGCATGGACAGACTCGTCCAGCGCAACGTGCTGGCGATGTCGGGCCGGGCGGTCGAGGCGGCAGGCGACGTCGACGTCCTCCTGCTCGACAAGACCGGGACGATCACGCTCGGGAACCGGCAGGCCGCTGAGTTCGTGCCGGTGAACGGTGTCGACAAGCGCGAGCTCGCGGAGGTGGCGCAGCTCGCGTCGCTGGCGGACGAGACGCCCGAGGGGCGGTCGATCGTCGTGCTGGCGAAGGAGGAGTTCGACCTGCGGGAGCGCGAGCTGGGCGAGCACGAGTTCGTGCCCTTCAGCGCAACGACCCGGATGAGCGGCATCAACACGAACGGCACGATGATCCGCAAGGGCGCGGCAGATGCCGTGAAGGCGTTCATCTCCGAGCAGGGCGGTAGCCCGCCGCCCGAGCTCGACGGGATCGTCCAGCACATCGCCGAGCAGGGAGGGACGCCGCTCGTCGTCGCGCGGAACAACTGGGCCCTGGGCGCCATCTACCTGAAGGACATCGTCAAGGGCGGCATGAACGAGCGGTTCGACGAGCTGCGCCGGATGGGCATCCGCACCGTGATGATCACGGGGGACAACCGGGTGACTGCAGCCGTGATCGCGCGGGAGTCAGGGGTGGACGACTTCCTCGCCGAGGCGACGCCGGAAGCGAAGATGACGCTGATCAAGGAGGAGCAGGCGAAGGGCCGGATGGTGGCGATGACCGGTGACGGCACCAACGACGCGCCCGCGCTCGCCCAGTCGGATGTCGGCGTGGCGATGAACACCGGGACGACCGCCGCCAAGGAGGCGGGAAACATGGTCGACCTCGACTCCAACCCGACCAAGCTGATCGAGATCGTCGAGGTGGCCAAGCAGCAGCTGATCACCCGCGGCGCGCTGACGACGTTCTCGATCGCGAACGACGTCGCCAAGTACTTCGCGATCCTGCCGGCGATGTTCGCATACGCGTATGCCTCGAAGCCGAATCAGCGCGGCCCGTTGAACTCGCTGAACATCATGCACCTCGGAGATCCGAAGAGCGCGATCATGTCAGCGATCATCTTCAACGCGCTCATCATTCCGGCCCTCATTCCGCTGGCCCTCAAGGGCGTCCGCTACCGTGCGATTGGCGCGACCGCGCTCCTGCGTCGAAACCTCCTGATCTACGGTCTCGGCGGTGTCATCCTTCCGTTCGTCGGAATCAAGCTGATCGACCTGATCATTCACAACCTGCTCGGCGCATGAGCCTTGGTACGAGGGCACTACCGCATCCTCGTGGGCATGGCCGCAGGAGTCGGCAAGACCTATCGGATGCTGATGGAGGGCCAGCAGGCCAAGGCACAGGGCCGTGACGTCGTGATCGGCTATCTCGAGCCCCACGACCGTCCCGAGACCGCGGCGCTCGCGGAGGGCCTCGAGTTCGTGCCGCGACTATGCGCCGAGCACGGAGGGCTCGAGCTCGAGGAGATGGACGTCGACGCGGTGCTTCGGCGGGCGCCCGAACTTGCGCTCGTCGACGAGCTCGCCCACACGAACGCGACGGCTCTTCGGAACGAGAAGCGCTACCAGGACATCGACGAGATCCTCGACGCCGGCATCGCCGTGATCTCCACCGTCAACGTGCAGCACCTCGAAAGCCTCAACGACTCGATCTTCGAGCTTACGGGGATTCGCGTTCGCGAGACCTTCCCCGATCGGATCCTCGACGAGGCCGACGAGATCGTGCTCGTCGACCTCTCGCCCGAGGAGCTGCGCGAGCGTCTGCGGGCGGGCAAGGTCTATCCGCCCAACCGGGTCGACGTCGCGCTGCAGAACTTCTTCCGCTACGAGAACCTCGCCGCTCTGCGCGAGCTCGTGCTGCGCGAGGTCGCAGAGGACGTCGAAGCAAGGCGGCAGACACCGGATCTCGGCATCCTCAGCCGGCACGCCGTCGCCGAACGCGTGTTGGCCCTCGTCGAGCCACAGCCGAAGTCGCAGCGGATCCTCCGCCGGGCCTGGCGCTCGGCGCAGCGGCTCGGGGCCGAGATCGACGCGCTCTGGGTCCGGCCGTCGAACGACGAGCCGACGCCCGAGCAGCTGGCCCAGCTCGCGGCGCTCCGTCGTCTCGCGAGCATCCTCGGCATCCACTTCCTGGAGGAGGAGGGCGAGGACCTCGTCGCAGCCGTGCGGCGGGTGGCGCAGGAACGGGGCGCGACGTACGTGTTCGTCGGCACGCCGGACGAGCGCCGCCGTGTCGAGATCATGCGCGGCTCGCTGCTGTCCCGCATGGTGCGCGAGCTGCCGGGCATCGACATCAGGGTCGTCGCCGACCGCGCGCTCAGGGAGGAATCGGAGACGTGAAGCCGCAGCGACTGTTCGGGCGCCGGCCACGCGCAGGATCGACACGGGTGCTCGTGCCGTTCACGCGCGGCGTCCTCGATCCACAGGTTCTGGAGGCCGCTGTCCGGGTCGCGCGTGCCGAGGAGGCGACTCTCGTGCCGGCGTACCTGATCGTCACGCCGCTCGAGTTTCCGCTCGACTCTCCAATGCACCGCGAGGTCGAGGTCGCGATCCCGCTGCTTGAGGCGGTCGAGCACACGGCGACGCGTGCTGGTGTCCCCGTCGACGCCCGGATCGAGAGCGGACGCACGCCGATCCATGCGCTCGAGCGGCTGTGGACCGTCGAGCGGTTCGACCGGATCGTCGTGCCGGCTCCGCCCGGGCGGCGCGATCCGGGCTTCACGCCAAAAGAGCTCCTGTGGATGCTGACGCACGCACCGAGCGAGACGCTGATCCTGCGCCCGGAGCCGGTTCCAGGCGAGGACGTGCACACCGCGAGCGGAGAGCGAGCCGGCAAGGGCAGAGCCGCTGGTCGGGGCAGGACGCGGATCGCTGCGCGGCGCGGACACGAGCACGCGTCGACCGTTCCTGCGGCATAGACCCCGCCTGTTGCGCTCGGACGTCCCGGTAGGGTCGGCCGATGCCTGCATCGATCGGCGACGTCGACGTCTCCGCCGAGTACCTCCGCTACGTCGTCGAGCGGCTCGAGTCGTTCGCGTCGCACCCGCTCGGATTCCGAGTCGCGGGCACGCCGGAGGAGCGCGCCGCTGCGTCGTTCATCGCGGACGAGCTCCGGGATGCCGGGCTCGAAGTCGTCGAGGAGCCCGTGCCCGTCGACGCATGGCGGCTCGAGTCGGCGTACGTCGAGCTCGCGGACAAGGCGCACTTCGAGTGCGCGTCGTTCGGCGGCGTTCCCGAGACCGGTCGGCGCGGTGTCTCGGGCGAGCTCGTCGTGGTCGGCCGTGGCGGCAGGCGTCAGCTCGACGGGGTCGACGTCGCAGGCAAGGTCGCGCTCGTCGACTGGGAGATCGAGGAGCTGTGGCCGTACCACGTCGGGCTCGAGCTCGGCCTGCGCGGTGCCGTCGCGCTCGTCGTCGCCCCGCCCGAGGGCGGCCCGTTCTACCAGGCGCCCCGCGCGTTGGGCACCTTCGACGGGATCTGGCACGCCGAGGCGCCGACCTGCGTGACCATCACCAGGGAGGACGCGGTCCACCTCCGGCGAGCTGCGGGAAAGCGCGTCCGGGTCGTGCTGCAGGCGCCGGTGACACCGGGCGCCGAGGCGGTGAACGTGGTCGGAACGCTGCACGGGCGGCGCGACGGTTCGCCGTGCATCGTCGGCGGCCACCACGACGGCTGGTTCCGTGCCGCCTTCGACGATGCGAGCGCGGTCGCGCTCACGCTTGCACTCGCGCGCGCGTTCGCAGGGGAGTCGCAGCGACCCGAGCGGCCGATCGTCTTCGTCTCGCACACGGCGGAGGAGTACGGGATCGCGTACTCGTCGTACGACTGGTGCTACGGCGCCTGGTACCAGATAGTCGTTGAGCACCGTGAGTGGTCGACGACCGCGCGCTTCTACCTCAACGTCGAGGGATCCGGTCGCCCCGAGCCGTTCACGGTCGACGCGCCGCCGGAGCTTGCGTCGTGGCTGCGTCGCGCCTGCCGGAGAGCCGCCCGCGACGGGCTGCTCCCGCACGGCTACCGAATCGCACGGCCGACGACGTGGACGGAGGTCTGGCCGTTCCTCGCTGCCGGCGTCCCGAGCATCAACGTCTCGACCTTCACCGATGCGTTCGAGCGGACCGAGTACCACACACAGTTCGACACAGGCGACCGCGTCGACTTCGACTATCTCGCGCGGCTGACGAGGCTCTGCGGGCGCTTTCTCCGCGAGGCGGATGCCGGAGCTGCCGATGCGCTCGACTACGCCGCCCGCGCCGACGACCTCGACCACGCGCTTCGCGGCACTCCACATCCGGATCTCCGCCGTGCGCTGCGACAGCTCCACCGCGCCGAGGGACGCGCGCGCTTCACGGCACTCGGACGCGGTCTTCACGGGCTCGACGCGCGGGAGAGCGCGCGCTACCCGCACGAGCAGACCGCCACGGACGTCGGCTTCATCGAGCTCGCGCTGCGAGAGCTGCGCGCCGGCCGCCGCGGTCGTGCAGCGCGGGCGCTCGCCCGCGTCGGGCTGAACTGGCTCTGCGCAGACCTCGGACGCGAGGCGTTCGCGATCGAGTGCGGGCGACGTGGGCGTCGCGCCCCGCGTTCCTGCTGGGCGGCACAGGGTGACCCCGACGTCGGGCCGGACCTCTGGGACGTGCTCGCCTCGCTTCGCGGCGAGCCGGGTGCACGCGCGCCCGGGCCGTGGCTCGAGCGACGCATCGAGCGCGAGCTCCTGCGCTCGCGGCGCGAGCTCGCCCGCCGGCTCGATCGGATGGCCGCGGCGGTCGACGGGCGTGTGTTCCCGCTTGCGAAGCCGCGTGCCGAGGATCTCCCAACGCCCGTGGGCGGGCGGTAGAAAGCGGCAGTGCAGGCGACGAGCTTCGGACGTCCGCTTCCCCCCGGCGGCACGATCGGCGTCGCGGCCCCGGCGAGCCCCTACGACGCGCGGTCGCAGATCCTGCGCGGAGTCGAGTGGTGGGAGTCGCAGGGTTTTCGCGTCAAACTCGCCGACGGCGTCTTCGCCCGCGACGACTACGTCGCCGGCGACGCGAGGTCTCGCGCCGACGATCTCGTCTCGCTCTTCGCCGACCCGGCGGTAGACGTCGTGCAGTGCCTCCAGGGCGGATACGGGTCCGCACAGACGATCCCGCACCTCGACTTCGAGGTGATCGGCGCGAATCCGAAGCCGTTCGTCGGGTTCTCGGACATCACCGCGCTTCACGTCGCGATCCGGCAGCGCACCGGCCTGGCGACGCTCTACGGGAACGGGCTCGTCGGCGTCGGCGCGACCGAGACGACGGGGTTCTCGCGCGAACGCCTGCTCGCGGTGCTGCAGGGCGACGGCACCGGCGAGGTCCCGCACGACCCGGACGACCCGTACGTGCGGCCGATCCGCGGCGGCAAGGTGACGGCCCCGCTCGTCGGCGGGTGTCTCTGGTTGCTCGTCCAGACGATGGCGACGCCGTGGGAGCTCGACACGGACGGCGCGATCTTCTTCTTCGAGGACGTCAAGGCGCCTCCGTACATGATCGACGGAATGCTCACGCAGCTCGGGCACGCAGGGAAGCTCGAGCGCGTGGCCGGTGTCGTCGTGGGCGAGATGAAGGACTGCGACTGGGGCGATCGCCGCGAGGCGTCCGACTGGGCGAGGTCTCGGTCGCTCGAGGACGTGCTCGAGGAGCACCTCGAGCCGCTCGGCGTCCCGGTCCTGTACAGGCTGCCGCTCGGGCACGGCAAGCACATCGCCGCGCTGCCGCTCGGCGTCCGCTGCACCCTCGACGCCGATCGCCGGACGCTGACGGTCGACGAGCCCGTCTTCAGATCCGACTGAGCGACTCCGACTCGGTGGTCAGCTGCCGTCGCCGCCAGTGCCGCGGATGCGGTTGTGCACGGGAATCAGTGTCGGCTCGATCGGTCCGAGACCCGCCGCCTGCGCGCGTGGGGCGATCTCCGCCTCGGCGAACTGGCCCCACGACTCGGCCGACTCCCAGACGTCCACCACGAGGATGCCCCCGCCGTCCGTCCGGCCGGCGACGTGCGACACGGCGGGATGGTTCCGACCCCCGTCCTGGTGCGCGTTCAGGTCGGCGACCATCCGGTCGTAGTCCGACGGGCCGAGCTCGTCGCTCTCGAACATCATCAGGATGCCGACGTCCGTGCCGGCTCCCTCCTCGATCATGTTGTGGACCGGGACGAGGCGCGGCTCGCGCGGCTGCACTCCCGTCTCCTCGATCGCCTTGCCCACGCGCTCGTCGGCGAAGAAGCGGTCGAACGACTCCTCCGAGTCCCAGACGTCGACGATCAGCATCCCGTCGTCGGTGACACCTGCGATGTGCGAGATCAGACCTTCGGGCGCGTTGTCGTCGCCGTGGATGCCCATCACCTCGTTGACCCGGTCGTAGTCCGCCGGCGTTGCGCCGGGAAGCTCCATGACGACGATGATGCCCATGGGTCTCCTTCCTTCGAGAGCCAGACCGGCGGAGCCTACGCCGGTTCCGCGCCGAAGGAGGCGGCCACCGGGCAGGGTTCGGTGCGCGAGTAGAGTCAGTCGGTGATCGGGGTCCGCCGAGCTTCCTGCGAACGACGCTCGTCTTGACGTACGACCTCGTCGTCCAGGGTGGCCTCGTGATCACTTCCGAGCAGGTGCTCGCCGCGGACGTCGCCGTCGTGGGCGAGCGCATCGCCGCGGTCGGTCGCCGCCTGACCGGCGCGCGCGTGCTCGACGCGACCGGCCTGTACGTGCTGCCGGGCGCGATCGACGGCCACGTCCACTTCGACGATCCGACCTTTCCGCCGTTCGCAATCGCGACCGCGGACACGTTCGCGACCGGGACGGTGGCGGCCGCGTGCGGCGGCGTGACCTCCGTCGTCGACTTCGCGCAGCCCGGCGTCGGACAACCGCTCGTCGGGGAGCTCGAGCGTCGCCGAACAGATGCGGACGGTGCGGTCGTCGACTACGGCCTCCACCTCAACATCCGCGACCCCGATCCCGAGCGGATCGACGAGATCGGCGGGATCGTCGAGCGGGGCGTGCCCTCCTTCAAGCTCTACATGTCGTACGACGGCTACCGGATTCCCGACCGGGCGATCTTCCGGGCCATGCGCGAGATCGCGAGACAGGGCGGGCTCGCGATCGTCCACGCGGAGAACGACGACGTGATCGACGAGCTGACTGCCCGGCTGGCCACCGAGGGCAAGACCGGGCCTGAGTGGCTTGCGACCGCGTGTCCGCCGGAGGCGGAGGCGGAGGCGGTGCGCCGAGCGGCGATGTTCGCGCACGTCGCCGGTGCACGGCTGCTCGTGTTCCACCTCTCGTGCGCGGAGGCGGTCGACGAGGTGGCGGCCGCCAGGAGAAGGGGCGTGTCGATCGCCGGCGAGGCGACGCCGCACGGGCTCGTGATCGACCAGGCCGAGCTCCGGTCGGGCGACCTCCGCGCCCAGTCCCTGGCCGTGCGGCCGCCGATCCGCGAGGAGCCACACCGGCGGGCGCTCTGGCGTGGCCTCGCGAGCGGGGACGTCGACATCGTCTCGAGCGACCACTGCCCGCGCCTGCCCATGGAGGACGTCCATCCGGCAGGGGTCTCGGGGGTCGAGGTGCGGCTCGGGCTCGTCCACACCTTCGGCGTGCGCCGCGGCCTGATCGACCTCCGCCGCTGGGTCGACGCGTGCTGCACCCGGCCCGCCACGATCTTCGGACTCGCGGCGAAGGGTCGTCTCAGCCCCGGCTGCGACGCGGACGTCGTGCTCTTCGACCCGGAGCGGCGGATCACGCTCTCGCCGGAGACCTTGCATTCGGCGATCCCCTTCTCGAGCTACCAGGGGATCGACCTCCACGGCTGGCCCGTGACGACGATCAGTCGAGGCGAGGTGATCGTCGAGGACGGGGCCTTCGTCGGCGAGGCAGGACGCGGCCGTTTCCTCGAGCGCACGTACTAGGTCCTCGCGCCGATCGTGGTTCGGATGCCGATGGAAGCCAGGTTGACACCCGCCAGGTCGCATGCGATAAGGGTCCGGGTCGTGGTACACCTACCTGTGCGGAGAGTGCGTCGCCCTGTTCGTCCTGCGGCGGCGTGGGGCACGGCAAGGGACTAGCGAGACCCGGAGGAGGCGTCAACTTTATGGACCGCGAATCACGAAGGCGTCTCGAGGAGTTCCGCCGTGAGGCCGGACCGATCGAGAACAACGTGATCGACGAGCTCGCGGAGGGCGAGCTCAGCCGCTCGGACTTCATCAAGCGCGCATCGATGTTCGGCCTGTCCGCGTCGGTGATCGGCTCGGCACTCGCTGCGCTCGGGGAGGCGCCGCTCGCGTTTGCCCGACCCGAGGCCGTGAAGGCCGGCGGCCGGCTGAGGCTCGGCATCATCCCGCCGCCGACCCATCCGATCGAGCCGATCCTCTTCTTCGACCAGGGCTCGCTCGAGACGGGCGGGATCTGCGGAGAGTTCCTGAACCGGACAACGCTGAGCGGCGGACTCAACAAGGAGCTCGCGACGAGCTGGAATCCGAACAAGAACGCGACGGTCTGGACCTACAAGCTGCGCCCGAACGTGAAGTTCCAGAACGGGACGACGATGAACGCCGACGACGTCGTCGCGACGTACAAGACACTGACGGGTGATCCCTCGTCGGAGGCACTCGCCGCGTTCAAGGGCGTGCTCTCGCCCGACGGAGTCGTCAAGGTCGACAACGAGACGGTCGCGTTCCATCTGGACTCGCCGACGGCGGCGTTCCCGTACCTCACGAGCTCGACGACGTATCAGGCGATCATCCTGCCGTCGACCTACCAGAAGGGATCGTTCGTCAAGACGGCAGAGACAACCGGTGCCTTCAAGCTCACCCAGTTCACGCCGGGCATCGGCGCGAAGTACGACCGGTTCACCGGCTGGTGGGGCGGTCATGCTCCGCTCGACGGCGTCGACGTCACCTACTACTCGGACGACGCGGCGGTGGCAGCGGCACTGCTCGGCAACAGCATCGACCTGATCGGGCAGATCCAGTTCGCGACGGGCCGGCCGCTGTTCGGCAACAAGAACGTCCAGATCTTCCGGGCGAGAGGCGCGACGCACCGCGAGGTGTGCATGCGGGTCGATCTGAACAATCAGCTCCACGACTATCGCGTCCGGCAGGCGATCGCGTACACGCTCGACCGTCCCGCGATCCGCAAGACGCTGTTCAACAACCTCGCCGATCTCGGCAACGACAACCCCTTCGCGCCTGCGTTCGCGTCGACGGACAAGTCCGTGCCGCAGCGGCACAAGGACATCCGCAAGGCGAAGCAGCTGATGGCGGCCGCCGGCCACTCGAAGGGCTTCTCGCTCACGCTGACGACCGAGCAGGTCGGGGAGATCCCACAGCTGGCGCAGATCATCCAGCGCTCCGTGCGGCAGATCGGGATCAAGATGACGCTGAGGATCCTGACCGAGACCGCATACTTCGCCGGCTCGCAGACCGGGCCGCCGAGCGGCTGGGGGACGACACCCTGGCTGAACACGCCGATGAACATCACCGACTGGGGCAGCCGCGCAGTCGTCAACCAGCTGCTGATCGCGGCCTTCGAGTCGAAGGGCGTCTGGAATGCGGCGCACTACTCCAACAAGAAGGTCGACCGGCTGTCCAAGTCGTTCCTCGGGGCGATCTCGATCACGGATCAGCACAAGTACAGCAAGCAGATCGAGCTGCAGCTGCTGCACGACACGCCGGTGATCATCCCGTACTTCTACAACTACCTCGCTGCGGGGTCGAAGAAGGTCAAGGGGTACAAGGCCGACGCCCTCGGCCAGATCTACCTCAGCCACACCTCGCTGAGCTGACGCAGTCAAACGGCGCACAACGAGCCGAGCCTCCAGGCGCACGCCGCGGAGGCTCGGCCCGGCGCCTACGGAGGTAGTCGATGGGCCGGTTCCTGCTCAAGCGCTTCGGGCTCGCGCTCATCACGCTCTTCCTCCTCAGCGTGATCGCGTTCTCGTCGGCACAGCTCCTGCCGGGGAACGTCGGCCGGAACGTCCTTGGCGGCTTCGCAACTCCACAGGCAGTCGCGATCTACAACCGCCAGCTCGGCCTCGACCGTCCGGTGTACGTTCAGTACGGCTCATGGATCTCGCACTTCGCGCGCGGCGACCTCGGTGAGTCGCTCGAGTACAAGGTGCCGGTGGGGAGCCTGCTCGGGCCGGCACTGGTGAACTCGCTCAAGCTCGCGGCGCTCGCGTTCCTGATCTGTGTCCCCTTGAGCATCCTGGGCGGCGTGACGGCCGCGCTGCGGCAGAACCGCTTCACGGACCGGGCGATCACGATCACGTCCCTGTCTCTGACCTCGATCCCCGAGTTCGTCACTGCGATCGTGCTGATCGTCATCTTCGGCGTCGCCTTGAAGTGGCTGCCGGTCACCGCCCAGGCCCCGCCGGGCTCCGGGTTCTTCGTCCAGATCAAGTACCTGCTGCTACCCGCGTTCGCCCTGACGCTCGTCCTCTTCGGCTACATCGCCCGCATGGCGCGGGCCGGCACGATCGAGGCGCTCGACGCGGACTACACGCGCACGGCCTATCTCAAGGGTGTCGGCAAGACGACGGTGATCCGCAAGCACGTGCTGCGCAACTCGCTGCTGCCGACGATCGCCGTGATTGCGACGCAGACCGGCTATTTGATTGGCGGTCTCGTCGTGATCGAGAAGATCTTCAACTACCCGGGCATCGGGCAGCGGATCTACATCGCCGCGCAGAACAAGGACTTCACGATGCTCGAGAGCGGCGTCCTCGTGATCGGCGTCGTCTACCTCGTGGCGACGCTGATCGCGGACATCCTCTACTCGGTCCTCAACCCGCGCGTCCGGCTCGGGGGAGAGGCGGAGTGAACGCCGCGGCCGCCGCCGAGTCGTCTCTCCAGCCGCCGAGCGAGGCGAGCGTCGCGCGCCACGAGACGCTCCTGGCGCTCGCGCGCTCGAAGACGTTCGTCGTCGGCATCCTGATCGTCGGCTTCTGGATCTTCTGGGTGATCGCCGGGTCCAGCCTGACGCCGCACGACCCGCTCGCCCAGAGCCCGTCGGTGCTGGCGCGTCCCTTCGGTCACTACTGGTTCGGGACGGACACGCTCGGGCGCGATGTCTTCTCGCGCGTGCTCGCCGGCGCTCGCGGCGTCATGACGGTCGCGCCGCTCGCGATGCTGCTCGGGGTGACGGGCGGCACCGTGCTCGGGCTGATCACGGGCTACTACCGCGGGGTCGTCGACGAGGGGATCAGCAGGGTGATCGACGCGTTCCTCGCGCTGCCGCTGATCGTCATCGCCGTCACCGTGATCACTGCGGTCGGCCAGTCGACGGTGACGCTGGTGATCGTGATCGGCGTCGTCTTCATGCCGCTCGTCGCCCGTACCGTGCGTGCGGCCGTTCTCGCCGAGCGGGACCTCGACTACGTCCAGGCAGCAAAGCTGCGTGGCGAGCACGCGCCGTACATCATGTTCGTCGAGATCCTTCCCAACATCATGGGTCCGATCATCGTCGAGGCGACCGTGCGGCTCGGGTACGCGATCTTCGCCGTTGCAGGCTTGACGTTCCTCGGCTTCGGCGTGCAACCGCCGTCACCGGACTGGGCGCTCCAGATCAGCGAGAACTACTCGCTCCTCGCCGGCGGCTCGTACTGGTGGACGGTGCTGTTCCCGGCGCTCGCCGTCGCGTCGCTGATTGTCGGCGTGAACCTGATCGCAGACGGATTGCGGCAGGTGCTCGACACGTGACGGAGAGCCCGGCCACGAGTGCCGCGGCGCTCGAGATCCGCGACCTCGACGTCGTCTACGAGGTGCGCGGGATCGACCGTCAGGTCCTGCGCGATGTGTCGTTCTCGATCGACCGCGCGGAGTCCTACGGCCTCGTCGGCGAGTCGGGCTGCGGGAAGTCGACGACCGCGCTCGCGATCGTCCAGTACCTCCCGTCGAACGGCCGCGTACGCGGCGGGACGATCTCGATCGACGGGCGGGACGTCGTCTCGCTCTCGAGCCGCGAGCTCCGGCGGATGCGCGCCGACGCGGTCGGGATGGTCTACCAGAACCCCGGCGCCGCGCTGAACCCGTCGATCCGGATCGGCAAGCAGGTCACCGAGGTGTTCACGACGAGCGGCGTCCGCGACAGCGAAGCGCTTGCCGCGGCTCGGGACGTACTCGTCAGGGTGCAGATCGCCGATCCGGACTCGGTGCTCGACCGCTACCCGCACCAGCTCTCCGGCGGGATGCAGCAGCGCGTGCTGATCGCGATGGCGCTTGCCAAGAGCCCGTCGCTCCTGATCCTCGACGAGCCCACCACCGGCCTCGACGCGACGGTCGAGGCCGAGGTGCTCGACCTGATCGACCAGCTCCAGGAGGAGTTCGAGACGGCGGTGCTCTTCATCAGCCACAACCTCGGCGTGATCTCGAAGATGTGTCAGCGAGTCGGCGTGCTCTACGCAGGGCAGCTCGTGGAGGAAGGCCCGGTCGAGGCCGTGCTCCACGACCCGCGGCATCCGTACACCGTCGGCCTGCTGCGGTGCATTCCCCGCGGCGGCGTGCGCAAGGACCACGGCCGTCTCGACACCATCCCGGGATTCCTGCCGAGCGTCGGCGACCAGCCGCCGGGCTGCATCTTCGCGGACCGGTGCGCGCTCGCCCAGGAGCTCTGCCGGACGGAGGAGCCGCTGCTCACGACGATCACGCACGGACATGCGAGCCGCTGCCACTTCCACGAGCGGGCGCACGAGCTTCCCCGCGAGGAGGCCGCCGAGCTCGAGCTCCCGACCGTGGACCGCGGCGTTCCGCCGCTCGTCCGCTTCGACGACCTCGGCAAGGTGTTTCGACAACGCGGTCAGCCGGTGCACGCGCTGAGCGGTGTGACGGCGTCGATCTGGCCCGGCGAGACGCTCGGGCTCGTCGGTGAGTCCGGCAGCGGCAAGACGACGCTCGCGCGCAGCCTGCTCGGGATCGTCGTGCCGACGACGGGTACCGTCACGCTCGAGGACGACGAGCTCGCACCCGGGCTCGCACAGCGCAGCCGCCAGGAGGTTCGCGCGCTGCAGATCGTCTTCCAGAACCCCGACTCGGCGCTCAACCGCCGGCACACGGTGAGCCGCATTCTCCGCCGCTCGCTGAAGAAGCTCGCGGGACTGACGGGGAAGGCGGCCGAGCAGCGTCTCCGCGAGCTGATGCACTCCGTCAGGCTCGCCGAGCGCTACGTGAGCTCGCGGCCGGCGCAGCTCTCCGGCGGCCTGAAGCAGCGCGTCGCGATCGCGCGCGCCTTCGCAGGCGAGCCGTTGCTCGTCGTCTGCGACGAGCCGACCTCCGCACTCGACGTGTCGGTGCAGGCGGCGATCCTGAACCTGCTCGTCGAGCTCCAGGCTGAGCGGCGGGTCGCCTACCTGTTCATCTCGCACGACCTCGGCGTCGTCCGCTACCTCTCCGACCGGATCGCGGTCATGTACCTCGGCAAGCTGATGGAGCTCGGCTCGGCGGAGGTCGTGTTCGGCGGGCCGCATCATCCGTACACGGAAGCGCTGCTGTCCGCGGTGCCCACGATCGACGGCGGCGGGCGCGCGCGGATCAAGCTCATGGGCGAGATACCGAGCGCCGCGGACCCGCCGAGCGGCTGCCCGTTCCAGACGCGATGCCACCGCAAGGTCGGGGAGATCTGCGAACGGGAGGAGCCGCCGCTGCTCGAGGTCGAGGACGGGCACCAGCTCCGCTGCCACATCCCGATCGAGGAGCTGCGCAGGCTTCAGGAGAGGGACGCGGTGGGCGTGTGAAGGTGCGGGCTGCCGTGCTCGAGCGGACCGGAGGGCCGCTCACCGTCGGCGAGCTCACGCTCGCGCCGCCGGGGCCCGGCGAGGCGCTCGTCCGGCTCCACGCGAGCGGCGTCTGCCACTCCGACCAGAACGCGATCGACGGAACGGCAGAGACGCCGTGTCCCGCCGTGCTCGGGCACGAAGGCGCGGGTGTGGTCGAGGAGGTCGGTGCGGGCGTCACGCGCGTGCGGCCGGGAGACCATGTCGCGCTGTCGTGGGCGCCAGGCTGCGGCGAGTGCGCGGAGTGCCTGCGCGAGCTGCCGCACCTGTGCTCGACCGCGTGGCCCGCGCTCGCGCGAGGCGGCCTGCTCGACGGGACGAGCCGTCTCTCCCGCAACGGCGAGACCGTCTACCACTACTCGTTCATCTCGTCGTTCGCCGACGCGACCGTCCTGCCGGAACGGTGCTGCGTGAAGATCCCGGACGACGTGCCGTTCGAGATCGCCGGTCTCGTCGGCTGCGCGATCACGACCGGCATCGGCGCGGTGTGGCGGACGGCGAAGGTCCGTCCCGGCGACCGCGTCGCCGTCTTCGGCTGCGGCGGGGTCGGCCTGAGCGCCGTGCTCGGTGCGGCAGCTGCAGGCGCAGGCGTGATCGTGGCCGTGGACGTCGCAGCGACGAAGCTCGACGCCGCGCGCGGGCTCGGCGCCACCGACGGGGTGCTCTCCGAGGGAGGTCCCGAGGAGACTGCGGCCGCGGTGATCGACGCGTCCGAGGGCGGCGTCGACTACGCGATCGAGGCGACCGGCCGGCCCGAGGCGATGCTTGCGGCGTTCCTCTCCACCCGTGCGCGCGGCGCGGCGGTGCTGATCGGGATCCCGCACGCCGACGCGGTGCTCTCGCTGCCCGCGTTGACAATCCCGCGCATGGAGCGGCGAGTGCTCGGCTCGCTCTACGGGTCGTCGCGGCCGGAGCGCGACTTTCCGCTGACGCTCGACCTCTACCGTCGCGGCAGGCTGCCGCTCGACCGGCTCGTCTCGCACAGGCTGCCGCTCGACGAGGTCGAGCATGCCTTCGAGCTCCTCCGCTCGGGCGACGCGCTGCGGGTGGTGCTCGACCTCAGCCCGTGAAGGAGGATCGATGAACCTCGACGACCTGGACGGCCGGATCGGCGAAGGCTGGGGCGGACTCGGGCCGAACGGCTGCCACATCAACGCCGTGCTCGCGCGCCGCGGCAGCCCGACGGCTGCGGCTGCGACGAGCATGCTCGCGCATCCCAGTCCCGGTCACACACCCGTGCTCGTGTGCGTCGGGCCGTCGCAGCCCGAGTACGAGGTGCTCTGGCCGCCGACGCTGATGATGAACAAGGCGACGGCGGTGAAGGAGCGACACCAGACGATCACCTGGGGCGCAGGCCAGCTCGGTGTCGCGCAGGGCGTGCTCGACACGGTCGCCGACGGGACGATCGAGGCGACGCACGACCTGATCGTGCTCGTCGCGATCTGGATCGACGAGAACGCGGACGACGAGGCGGCCGTGAAGGCCGCCGCCCGCGAGGCGGTCGGCAAGGCGCTGCGCACCTGCGTGCACGGACGCGATCCCGACACGGTCGCGAGGCTCGTCGCCGGACGCGACGAGCTCACGAATCCCTTCTACAGCGGCGACTGATGCGGATCGCCGCGATCGAGGCGCGGAGCTACCGGTTCCCGTTCGACCCGCCCGTCTCGGTCGCGTGGGACCCGCGTCCGCGCACGCATCAGGACGCGTCGATCGTGATCGTGCGCAGCGACGACGGGGTCTCCGGTTGCGCGGGCGGCGAGTTGCTCGGCGACCTCGCGATGCTCGAGCGGTTCCTCGTCGGCGTCGATCCGGTGCGGACGGAGATCGTCCGCGAGATCTGCGAGACGATCGACTTCCACGGCGGGCGGCCGTGGCCGGTCGAAGTCGCCGTGTGGGATCTCGTCGGGCGTGCGCTCGACATCCCCTGCTGGCGGTTGCTCGGAGGGCGGTCAGAGCGACTGCTGGCGTACGCGTCGGGTTGCGAGCGGGTCGAGCTCGACGAGCGCATCCGGCGGTGCGTGGCCCTCCGCGACGCCGGCGTGAAGGCGGTGAAGCTGCGGTTCGCCGCGCCGGACTGGCGCGACGACGTCGACGTGGTCGGACACATTCGCGACGCAGTCGGCGACGGGATGGAGATCATGGTCGACGCCAACCAGGGCTGGCGGATGCCGGGCGACGTCCGGCCGAGGTGGGACCTCGCGACCGCTGTCGCCTGCGCCGACGCGCTCGAGCCGCTCGGCGTCTACTGGCTGGAGGAACCGCTGAGCGCGGAGGACGTCGAGGGGTACGCATCGCTTCGACGCTCCACGGACCTGCGTATCGCCGCCGGCGAGATGGTCCGCACCGCGAGGGAGGCGCGCGAGCTCCTCTTGCGTGGGCACGTCGACGTGGTCCAGACCGACGTCGTGCTCTCGAGCGGGGGCATCTCCGGGTGCCGGCGGGTTGCCGCGCTCGCGGAGCTCTGCGGTCGCGTGTGGTCGCCGCACACGTGGTCGAACGGCTACGGCTTGCTCGCGAACCTGCACCTCGCGCTCGCGGTCTCGACCTGTCCGTACGTCGAGGTTCCGCTCGACCCGCCCGGGTGGTCGGCCGCGAGGCGCGACTGGCTGCTGCCTGCGCCAATCGAGGTCGCCGACGACGGGACCATCGGCGTGCCCGCGGGACCAGGGCTCGGCGTCGTGCCCGATCTCGACGCGCTCGAGCAGTACCGGACCGGATGAGGATCCGCGCGGCCGTCCTGCGCGAGCCTCGCACGCCCGTGCGCGTCGAGGAGGTCGAGCTCGATCCGCCGCACCACGACGAGGTGCTCGTCCGGATCGCCGCGGCAGGCGTCTGCCACTCGGACCTCCACCTCGCCGAAGGCGCCCTGGGCAAGGGCCGCTGGCCGATTGTGCTCGGCCACGAAGGTGCCGGCGTCGTCGAGGAGATCGGCTCGAGCGTGACGCACGTGTCCGTGGGCGACCGCGTCGCGCTCTGCTTCGTGCCCGCCTGCGGCTCGTGCGCCCAGTGCCGGGCCGGGCGGCAGAACCTCTGCGAGCCTGCCGGCCGCAACGCCGTCAAGGGAACGCTGATGGACGGGACGTCGCGGCTGCGCTCGGCCGACGGCACAGCGCTCCAACACGGACTCATGACCGCCTGCTTCGCCGAGCGCGTTGTCGTCGCGGGCGCAGGAGCGGTGCCGCTCCCGGACGGTCTCCCGCTGTGGCAGGCCGCGCTGCTCGGCTGCGGTGTCGTCACCGGCATCGGCGCCGTGCGCAACGCCGCCCGCGTCGAGCGCGGCGACACGACGTGCGTGATCGGGTGCGGAGGCGTGGGCTTGCAGGTGATCGCAGGCGCACGCCTTGCGGGAGCGTCGCGGATCGTCGCCGTCGACCGCGACTCCGACAAGCTCGCGCTCGCCCGGCGCCGCGGCGCGACCGACACGGTCGACGCTTCGGTCGAGGACGCCGGCCGAGCCGTCCGCCGTCTCTGTCCCGGTGGAGTCGATCACGCGTTCGAGGTGGTGGGCCGGGCTGACACGATCCGACTAGCCTGGGACGTGATCCGCGCGGGTGGCGGCGTGGTCGTCGTCGGCCTCGCACCGAAAGGAGTGGAAGTGTCTCTACCGGCAATCGAGTTTCTCCACGAAAAGGGGATCCGAGGCTGTTACTACGGATCGACGAACGTCGCCGAGACGTTGCCGCAGCTCGCGGCGCTCGCGCGGGACGGGAGTCTCGAACTTGAGGAGGTGGTGACCTCGTTCACCGAGCTGACGGGAGTCGAGGAGGCGCTCGACCGGCTGCGGCGCGGCGAGGGCGCGCGAACAGTGGTCGTCGTCGACGAGCAGCTTGCAGAGGTCGCGTCATGAGCGCCGTCACCGTCACCCATCAGGCGTTCGTCGACGGCAGCTTCGTCGACGCTGCGAGCGCGGAGACGTTCGATTGCATCAATCCGGCGAACGGCTCCGTGATCGCACAGGTTGCGTCGTGCGATGCGGTGGACGTCGACCGCGCAGTGCGCGGCGCGCGTCGTGCGTTCGAGTCGGGTGTGTGGTCGCGCAGCGCGCCGAAGGAGCGGAAGCGCGTGCTGCTCCGGCTGGCGTCGCTCGTCGAGGAGCACTCGGAGGAGCTCGCGGAGCTCGAGACCCTGGACATGGGGAAACCGATCCGCGACTCGCGCAACGTCGACATTCCCCTGGCGGCCGAGTGTCTCGCGTACTACGGCGAGGCGATCGACAAGGTCTACGACGAGGTCGCGCCGACGGATCCGAACGACGTCGTCATGGTCGTGCGAGAGCCGATCGGCGTCGTCGGCGCCGTCGTCCCGTGGAACTTCCCGCTGATGATGGCGACCTGGAAGCTCGGTCCTGCGCTCGCGACCGGCAACAGCGTCGTGCTCAAGCCCGCGGAGCAGTCGCCGCTCACCGCGCTCCGTCTCGCCGGCCTCGCGGCCGAGGCGGGGATTCCGGACGGGGTCCTGCAGGTCGTCCCCGGTTTCGGCGAGACCGCCGGCCAGGCGATCGGACGCCATCCCGACGTGGACGGCGTCGCGTTCACGGGCTCGACCGAGGTGGGAAAGCTCTTCCTTCGCTATTCGGGCGAGTCGAACATGAAGCGGATCTCGCTCGAGTGCGGCGGCAAGTCGCCGCACGTCGTCTTCCCGGACTGCGCCGACCTCGACGCGGCGGCGACGGCCGTCGCATGGGGCGTCTTCTACAACCAGGGCGAGGTCTGCAACGCCGGCTCGCGGCTACTCGTGCATGCGTCGTTGAAGGACGACCTCCTCGAGCGAGTCGTGCGCGTCGCCGAGCGGATCCGGCCCGGCGACCCGCTCGATCCGAAGACGCGCATGGGTCCGCTCGTCGACGAGACGCAGCTCGAGCGCGTGCTCGGGTACATCGAGTCCGGCTCGGAGGAAGGTGCCGTTCTCCACCACGGCGGCGGACGCGTGCTCGAGGAGACCGGCGGTTACTTCGTCGAGCCGACGGTCTTCGACGCGGTCTCCAACGAGATGCGGATCGCGCGCGACGAGATCTTCGGGCCTGTCCTGTCGGCGATCTCGTTCGAGGACGAGGAGGAGGCGATCCGGATCGCCAACGACACCGTCTACGGGCTGGCCGCCGCCGTCTGGACGAGCGACGTGAACAAGGCGCACCGTGCGGCGCGTGCTCTGCGCGCGGGCGTCGTGTGGGTCAACTGCTTCGACCTCGGCTCGATGACGTCGCCGTTCGGCGGCTTCCGCCAGTCGGGCTTCGGGCGGGACAAGTCACTGCACGCGCTCGACAAGTACACGGATCTCAAGGCGATCTGGATCCACCTTCGGTGAGAGCGGTCGTCTTCACGGGAGCCGGCGGGAACGAGGTCGTTCGCCTCGAGGAGCGTCCCGACCCGGTTCCCGGCGACGACGAGGTGCTCGTCGCGGCGAGCTTCGCGGGCCTCAACCCGGCCGATCTCGCGCAGCGTGCCGGGAACTATCCGGCGCCGCCCGGATCCCCGGCCGACGTGCCCGGCCTCGAGGTGGCGGGCACGGTCGTCCGCTGCGGGGCGGCCGTTCGGCAGTGGAGCGAGGGAGACGCGGTGTTCGGGATCGTCGGCGGCGGCGGGCTCGCCGACCGCGTGGTCGTCCACGAGCGCCATGTCGCCCGCGTACCCGGCCGGCTCGACGCGAAAGAGGCGGCGGCGGTGCCGGAGGTGTTCATCACGGCGCACGACGCCGTTGTCGTCCAAGCAGGGCTCGGGCTCGGCGACGTGCTGCTCGTCAACGGTGCGAACGGCGGCGTCGGCATCGCGGCGCTGCAGCTCGCGGTCGCGGCGGGTGCGCGGGCGTTCGGGTGCGTCCGCTCGACGGACGCACATGCACGCATCGAAGAGCTCGGCGCGCAGGCGGTCGCACCCGACGAGGCGGTCGACCGTGTGCGCGCTGCGGGCGGCGCTGATGTCGTGCTCGAGCTCGTCGGCGCGCAGAACGTTCCCGTCGACCTCGAGGCGCTCGCGCTGAAGGGCCGCGTCCTCATCGTCGGGACCGGCGCCGGGGCGGACGCCGCGTTCTCGCTCCGCGCACTGATGGGGAAGCGCGCGCGCCTGATCGGTACGGGGCTACGGGTGCGGCCGCTCGAGGAGAAGGCGGCCGCGGTTCAGGCATTCGTTCACGAGGTCGTCCCGCTGCTTGCGGACGGCCGTGTGCGTCCGTTCGTCGATCGCGTATTCGCGGCCGACGGAGTGACTGACGCATTCGACCACCTCGCCGCGCCCGGGAAGTTCGGCAAGGTCCTGATCGAGTTCGCGTAAGAAGGAGGCACAAAGATGATCGAGGCCCGAGCCGCTCCACCCGGTTACGGCACGCTGGCCAGCGACGTCGCCTGGGATCCGAGCCGGCACGTCGAGCTCGTTCCACCCGAGCACACGATGCTGCTCGAGGACTGGGGTGCCGACGCCCCCGGTCCGACCGCGCTCTCTCCTGTCGCGATCACCAGCCCGTTCCGGTTCCTGAGCGACGAGGGCATCGACGTGCTGCAGGAGATCTGCGGCGAGCTCGAGCAGTACGCCGGCGGCGACGAGCGGATCGCGAAGCGCGTGCGCGGCGCGATCTACCGCTCGGACTTCCTGCGCGGGATGTATCACGACGAGTCGATCGTCGCGTTCCTCCGCGAGCTCGCGCGCGCTCCGATCGAGGCGCATCCGGTCAGTCACCACGCAATCCACATCAACTACGCGCCGGACGACCTCTCGCGCAACGTCGACCAGTGGCACCGCGACGCGATCTCGTTCGACTACGTGCTGATGGTTTCCGACCCGCGCCCGATGAAGGGCGGCAGGTTCGAGTACTTCCTCGGGCCGGTCGAGGAGGGCCGCAGCCTGCTCGAGGACGGCACCGGGCTGCCCGTGGACCGCGTCGCGAGCCCGGACTTCCCAGGCCCTGGGTGGGCCGTGCTCCAGCAGGGACACCGCGTGCTGCACCGGGCGGCCCGCCTCCACGAGCGGTACCCGCGCGTGACGATCGTCGGCTCGTACTGGACGCCGGTGCCTGACCGCGCCGATCCGACCGACCTGCCGACGCTGATGAAGATCGACGGGCCGGACATCGCGCTCGTGGAATGGAGCCGCTACCAGGCGCGGGTCGCCGCCCGGCGGCTCGAGCACTTCGCGGAGACGAAGACGGACTTCGAGCATCCACTCGTCCAGCTGCAGGAGGAGCTGCGCGAGATCGCGGCGCAGCTCGACGATGCCGTCGAGGCATTCGACCGGCGCGAGGAGGGACGGCTGATCTCGTATCCGTCCGACGACTGAGCGGCTCGTGCGCCGCTCAGCGGTAGCGCAGCACGGTGCCGACGCTGCGCTCGACCGCGCGCTCGCAGAGCAGCGCGCCGAGGGCCACGTCGCAGGTGGCAAGCCCGCGATGCCAGAACAGGATCCGCTCCTCGTCACGCTCGCGTCCGGGCCTCCGGCCGACGACGACGTCTCCGAGCTCCGCATGGAGCGTCTCCTCGGTGAGCAGGCCGCGGTCGACGTGCTCTCGCAGCGCGCCGAAACGGCCGCCGGCCTTGCACTGGCTCCAGTCGTCGACGACCACCTTGCTCATCACCGAGAGGAGGTCGAGCTCGACCGCGCTCATCGTCCCGTACGGAATCACGAGCGCTCCTTCCCCGATCCACGACGTGCGGACGATCGGCTCGGGCTTGTCGAGCCGTGTCGCCTCGACCACGATGTCGGCGCCCTCGACGGCCTCGCGCACCGTGTCCACGACGCGGATCGGTGTGTCTGTCGCGAGCCCGAGCTCGCGGCTGAACTCCTCGCGCGACGCCTTGCGGCGGCTCGTCACGCGGATCTCGTCGAGGTCGAAGAGCGAGTCGAGCATCGTGACGTTCGCGTACGCAGTCCCGCGCGAGCCGACGTGCCCGAGCACCTTCGCGCCGCCCCGCGCCAGGTACTTGGCGCCGACCGCGGTCAGCGCTCCCGTCCGCAGCGCGGTCAGCTCGGTGGCGTCGATGACAGCCGTCGGAGCGCCGGTCTCCGGGTCGTAGAGCGTCAGCAGCCCGAGCTCCGACGGAAGGTCGAGCCGGTAGTTGTCGACGAAGTCGCCGACCACCTTCACCCCCGCGGTGCCGAGCGGCGCGACGAACGCGCGGAGGACGTTCCAGTGGCCGCGAAATGACGCGCCGGGCTCGAGGTGGACACGCGGCTCGAGCACGACCTCGCCGTTTCCCTGCGCCCGCACCACGAGCTCGACGGCCGCGATCACGTCGGCGGGGTCGAGGGGCAGCTGTTCGACGTCCCGCGCGGAGAGGAAGCGGACGTCGATGCGCTGCGCCAACGTTGGCGTAGTGTAGGTGTCGCGAGAGAGGTGTCCGCGCTGCGATCGACGACGAGTCTGCTCGACCGGCTTGCGAACGGTCCGGTCGTGTGCGCGGAGGGCTACCTGTTCGAATGCGAGCGGCGCGGCTATGTCCAGGCCGGCGCGTACGTGCCAGAGGTGGTGCTCGACCATCCCGAGGTCGTCCGCGAGCTCCACCGCGAGTTCGTCCATGCGGGCTCGGACGTGGTCGAAGCCTTCACCTACTACGCCCACCGGGGCAAGCTGCGGGTGCTCGGCAGGGAGGACGTCCTCGAGGAGCTCAATCGTCGCGCCCTCCAGCTCGCCACCGAGGTCGCGGGAGAGACGGGTGCGCTGCTCGCCGGCAACGTCTCGAACACGAACGTCTTCGCTCCCGACGACGCGTCCCGCAACACCGTGCGGGCGATGTTCGACGAGCAGATCGCTTGGGCCGTAGAGAGCGACGTGGACTACGTGATCGGCGAGACCTTCTCGTGGGGCGAGGAGGCGCTCATCGCGCTCGCTGCGATCAAGGACGCGGGGCGGACCGCGGTGGTCACGCTTGCGATCCATCGAGACGCCACCACCCGGGAGGGCTGGTCGCCCGCCGAGGCGTGCAGGCGGCTCGAGGACGCGGGCGCGGACGTCGTCGGCCTGAACTGCATCCGCGGCCCTCGCACGATGCTCCCGCTGCTGCGCAGCGTTCGGGAGGCGTGTCAGGGCCACGTGGCGGCGTTGCCCGTTCCGTATCGCACGACCGACGACCGGCCGACGATGCAGTCGCTCGAGGACGACGAATGCGACTGCCTCCCGGACGGACGGGCGTTCCCCACGGCGCTCGATCCGTTCACGTGCAACCGCTACGAGCTGGCGGAGTTCGGCCGCACTGCCTACGACCTCGGCATCCGGTATCTCGGCGTCTGCTGCGGCGCCGGTCCGCACCACGTCCGCAGCCTCGTCGAGGCGCTGGGGCGTCGCCCGCCGGCGAGCCGGTATTCGCCAGACATGTCGAAGCACTCGTTCCTCGGCACCGATCCGGCGCTCGCCGAAGAGAATCGCGAGTACGCCGACCAGCTGTAGCGCACGTGCTCGACGCGCGTACCGACGTCGTCGGCAGCCTCCTGCGTCCGGCCGCACTTCTGTCCGCACGAGACGAGGCAGCTCGCGGCGAGCTCACTCCCGCCGAGTTCAAACGGATCGAGGATCGGGCGGTCGACGAGGCGATCGCGCTCCAGGAGGACGCCGGGCTCGACGTCGTCACGGACGGGGAGCAGCGGCGTCTCTCGTTCCAGAGCCAGCTCGTGGCCGCCGTCGAGGGCTTCGGCGACTGGGACCTGGACGCGTTCCTCTGGGGGGCGTGGCAGAGCGACGAGCTCGGCGAGCTCCGCGTCGAGCGGCCGCCGATCGCCGTCACCGACAAGCTGCGGCGCGTGCGGTCGATCGCGACGGAAGAGTTCGTCTACGCGCGCGGTCGGACGCAGCGCGTGGTCAAGGTGACCCTGCCGAGTCCGAGCCTCTTCGCCAACTTCTGGGATCCCGACCGGTCGACCGGCGCGTATCCCGACCTTGAGAGCTTCCTCGCCGACGTCGCCGAGGTCCTCCGCGAGGAGGTCGACGAGCTCGCGCGCCTCGGCGCGACCTACGTCCAGCTCGATGCGCCGCACTACCCGCTGCTCATCGACCCGGCCTATCGCGCGTTCTACGAGAGCCGAGGCTGGCCGGCGGAGCGCTGGCTCGCGCTCGGCACCGAGCTCGACAACCTCGTGATCGGCGACCGTCCGCACGTCACGTTCGGGTTCCACCTCTGCCGCGGCAACCAGGCGAGCCGCTGGCTCGTCAGCGGCGGCTACGACTGGCTCGCCGAGACGCTGTTCCCCCGCATCCGCGCGCAGCGCCTGTTGCTCGAGTACGACGATGCGCGGTCGGGTACGTTCGATCCCTTGCACGCGCTGCCCGAAGACAAGCTGGTCGTGCTGGGCCTCGTGACGACGAAGTCCGCGCATCGCGAGACAGTCGCCGAGCTCGAGGACCGCATCCGTGCAGCCGCGGAGATCGTCCCGCTCGAGCGGCTCGCGCTCTCGCCGCAGTGCGGCTTCGCCACCTCAGTGCTCGGCAACGACCTGACCGTCGAGGACGAGCGTGCCAAGCTGCGGACGATCGTCGAGGCGGCAGAGGCGGTGTGGGGATGACGGTCGTCGTTACCGGCGACGACCTCACGCTCGACGAGGTCGTGCGCGTCGCTCGCGACCACGAGCCGGCCGAGCTCTCCCCCGACGCGCTGGCGAGGATGGAGGCCGCGCGCACGGTCGTCGAGCACGTGCTCGAGCGCAACGTTCCCGTCTACGGGATGACCACCGGCGTCGGGGTGCGCAAGCGCATCCGCGTCAGCCCGGACGACGCGGGGACGTTCAACCGGATGCTCGTCCTCAACCATCGCGTCGGGCAGGGCGAGCTCGCGTCGGACGAGGTCGGACGCGCGACCCTGCTCCGTCTCGTCAACGGCCTGGCGAAGGGAGCCGCGGGAGTCCGGCCAGAGCTCGCGGAGCTCGTCCTGCGCGCCCTCAACGACGGGTCGCTGCCGCGCATGCGAACGCTCGGGTCGGTCGGGGAGAGCGACCTTCCACAGATGGCCGATGCCGCCCACGACCTCGTCGGGCACGGCGTGCTCGCGCCGAAGGAAGGGATCGCGCTCGTCAACAACAGCGCGTTCTCGACCGGATCTGCCGCGCTCGCGGTCGCCGACTGCGCGCGTCTCCTCGACGTGGCGGACGTTGCGGGCGCGCTCGATCTCGAGGCGTTCGCGGCGAATCTCACCATGCTCCATCCGGCAATCGCCGAGCTGCGGCCCTATCCTGGCCTGCGCGAGACGCTCGCGCGACTCCGGGAGCTGCTGGCGGGCAGCTCGCTGTGGGAGGAGGGCGCGGCGCGCAACCTGCAGGACCCGCTCACCTTCCGTTGCCTGCCACAGGTCCACGGCGCCGCACGGGACGCGCTCGCCTTCGTCACGAGGCAGGTCGAGATCGAGCTCAATGCGTCCCAGGACAACCCGATCGTCGTCACCGCCGAGGACCGGATCGTCTCGGTGGGGAACTTCGACGTCCTCCCGCTCGCCGCCGGGCTCGACTTCCTCCGCGTCGCGCTCGCGCCGGTGGTGACGAGCGCGACCGAGCGACTGCTCAAGCTGTTGCAGTCGCCGTTCACCGACCTCCCCGTGGGGCTCGCCGTTCGTGACGGCCTCGCCGAGGACTCGCTGTCCGAGTTCGGTGTCGCCGCGCAGTCGTTGGCCGCCGAGGCGCGGCTACTCGCGCAACCCGTCTCGTTCGAGCTGGCGAGCTCCACGCACGCGGAAGGGATCGAGGACCGGATGACGATGGCGTCGCTGTCTGCGCGGCGACTCGCGCAGATGGTCGAGCTCGCCGAGCGGCTCGTCGCCATCGAGCTCGTGATCGCCGCCCAGGCCGTCGAGCTGCGCAACCCGCCGGCGCTCGGCACCGGAACGCGTCGCGCGCTCGAGCTCGTCCGCGAGCGGATCCCCTTCACCGGTCTGGGCCAGGCGCTGCCTCAGGACCTCGAGCCGCTGGTGGCGCTGGTTCGCTCGGGCGCGCTCCGGCTCGCATGACCGCTCAGGCCTTCGACGTCCACCAGCACCTCTGGCCCGAACCGCTGCAGGCAGAGCTGTCTCGCCGACGGACTGCGCCGCGTCTCCGTGGCTCGGTGCTCGAGCTGCCGCGCGAAGGCTCGTTCGACGTCGACCTCGCGGGGCACGACGTCGACAGGCGGATCCAGGACCTCGACCGCGACGAGATCGACGTGGGGATCGTGTCGCTCGCGCCGACGCTCGACTTCGAGCTGTTGCCGCAGGGCGAGCGCGACCGGCTCGTGGACGCCTACCACGAGGGCATGCGCGAGGTCGTCCGGCGTAGCTCGGGCCGGCTGCTGGCGCTCGCTGCCGGCGCGCCGGTCGACGGTTTCGCCGGCGTGTCGCTCGCGGGTCGCGAGCTCGCCGAGCTGGACCGCAGCGCGCCGCTCCTCGACGAGCTCGAGCGCCGCGGCGAGGTCGTCTTCGTCCATCCGGGTCCGAGCAGTCCGCCCGGCGACGCACCGGCGTGGTGGTCTGCAGTCGTGGACTACACGGTGGAGATGCAAGTCGCGTACGCATCCTGGCTCGCGAGGGGTGCGGCCCGCTGGCCCGCGCTCCGGGTCGTTTTCGCGATCCTCGCCGGCGGTGCACCGTTCCAGCGCGAGCGGCTCGGCTCTCGCGGTGTTCGCAGCGCCGCACCCCCGGCGAACGTCTCCTTCGAGACTGCGTCGTACGGGACGCACGCGCTGGAGCTCTCGCTCGCGACGTGCGGCGTCGACCACCTCCTCTACGGCAGCGACGCACCGGTGATCGACCCGAGACCGACGCTCGAGGCCGTGCGCGGCCTGGGCGAAGATGTGACCGACGCGCTCCTTCGCCGCAACGCTGCGCGCTTGTTCGGGCCGGTTCGCGCAGGCGTGGGAGAGCGCGACTGAGGTGGGCTGCTCGTTCTACTTCGCGCGCAACGACGGGATCGGCGGGCACGTGTGGCTCTCGGACGGCGACCTGCGGGCGCTCGCCGACGAGATGGTCGTGCAGGGCATGCAGTGGCCCGGTCGGTTCCCGCCACGTACGGCCGACGAGATCGTCGTCCTGGCGGACGAGCTCGACGCGATGCTCGAGTCGGCAGCGCCCGAGCCGGCGGTTTTGCCGGATGCGAAGCTCTGGCTCGACTGGTTGAGGTTCCTCGAGGGCGCGGTTGCGAACGGCGGCGTCCTCGTCCGCGGCTGATCGCCGCGGCGGCAGGCGCAGTAGCATCCCCGCATGTACCCGCTCTCCGACTTCATGTCGCGCGACGTGCTCACGGTCGGTCGCGGGCTCCATCTCCGTGAAGCGGCGACGAAGATGGTCGAGCGTGGCGTCGGCGCTGCGGTCGTCGTCGACGGCGAGCGGCTCGTCGGCATCCTCACCGAGCGTGACGTCCTGCGAGCGGTCGGCACGGATAGCGATGCGGGCGCGACGGTCGAAGACTGCATGACCGGCCATCCCGAGGTGGTCGAGCCGACCGAGACCACAGACCATGCCGCCGCACTGATGATCCACGGCGGCTTCCGCCACCTTCCCGTCGTCGACGGCGGCAAGGTCGTCGGCATCGTCTCGATTCGGGATCTCGTACGGGTCACCCTCCAGGACACGTCGCCGCGCGGAGCCTGACGGCCGACGCCGTCGCGTCGGACCGGCCGTCGTCGGCAGTGGCCGCGGGCATGGGCGCGTTCCTGCTCGGAGCGGCGGGCATGTTCGCGGTGACGTACTCGACGCAGGCGATCCTGCCCGACCTCTCCCGGACGTTCGGCGTGACGCCGTCGCAGGCCGGGCTCAGCGTGTCGGTTGTCGTGCTCGCGCTCGCGTGCGGCGCGTGGGTCTGGGGCCCGTTCTCGGACCGCTACGGGCGGAAGCGTTCGATCGTGCTCGCCAGTGCATTGCTCGTGGCGCCGACAATCGGTGCAGCGCTTGCGCCGACCTTCGCCGTGCTGCTCCTGTGCAGGACGCTCCAAGGTCTCTGCATGCCGGGACTGCTGACCGCGGGCGTCCCATACGTCGCCGAGGCGTTCGCGCCGCGCTTCGGCGGACGCGCGATGGGCTACTACGTCGCCTCGCTCGTCGCCGGCGGCCTGATTGGCCGCGTCGGTGTGGCGCTCGTCGCCGCCGCGGTCGGCTGGCGCTGGGGGATCGGTCTGCTCGCCGCGCTCCCGCTGGCGGCGGCGATCTTCATGCAGCGGTCCCTTGTCGAGCTGCCGGTCGCCCCTGCTCGCGGCGGCATGCTGGCAGGAGCACGGCGACAGTTGCACAATCCCGTTCTGCTCCGCGCGGCGGTGACGGGCAGCGCGTTCTTCTTCACGTTCGTCGGCTGTTTCTCGTACGTCGTCTACCGGCTGGAGCGACCGCCGTTCTCGTTCGGCACGGCGGTGGGTGGTCTGATCTTCCTGCTCTGGGTCCTCGGCGCCGTCGGTCCCGTGATCGGTCGACTCGCCGACCGGATCGGCTGGCAGCGCCTCGCGCTGTCGTCGCTCGCGTTGGCGGCGCTCGGCCTCGCCCTGTCGCTGCCCGATCGACTGCCCACGCTCGTCGTCGGGCTCGCGCTCGTGACACTTGCGAACTTCAGCGGCGTGACCGCGGCACAGCTGGGCGTCGCTGCCTCGTCCGACCGGGATCGCGGCGCGGCGAGCGCGGTTTACTTCTCCTTCTACTACGCGGTGGGCTCGCTCGGCGCGTACCTTCCCGGGCTCGCATGGGAGCGCTATCGCTGGCACGGAGTGGCGCTCACCGGCTTCGCCGCGCTGTCCGTCGCGGCGGCTGTGCTGATCTCCGCGGGGGCGCTCTCCGCGCGGCCAACCGCGCGCTGACCTCCATCGGCGATCCCGTATTGTTGGCGCCCCACGCACGGGCCGAAGACGCGGGAGGGCGCCAGCGTGCCGCGGACAGGACAACCAGCGATCCGACTCGTCGGCGCCGTGCAGCGCGCGTTCGCGGTCGTCGACGTGCTCGCCGAATCGGAGAACGAGCTCGGCACGAACGAGATCGCGCGCAGGACCGGCGTGAACGCGAGCACGGTGTCGCGGCTGCTCGCCACGCTCACCGCCGAAGGGGTCGTCGAGTACGTCCCGGACTCGGGCAAGTACCGGCTCGGGCCGCGGCTGCTTCAGCTCGGGAACCTCGTGCTCGGGCGGCTCGACCTCCGCACGATCGCGCGTCCGCACCTGCAGGCGCTGGTCGACTCCACGGGAGAGACGGCGACGCTGTCCGCTCCGGGAGACCGCGACGCAGTGACCGTCGACTTCGTGCAGAGCCCGGCATCCGTGCAGGGCGTCGCGCGGCTCGGCCGGCCGAGCATCGCGCACGCGACGGCGACGGGGAAGGTGCTCCTCGCCTTCGGCCGACGGCCGTTGCCGCCGGGGCCGCTGAAGGCGTACACGCGCAAGACGATCGCGAGGCGTGCGGATCTCGCGGTCGAGCTCGAGGCGATCCGTGAGCGCGGCTACGCGTACAACCTCGGCGAGCGCGAGGACGACCTGCACGCGATCGCAGCGCCTGCGTGGGGCAGTCACGGAGAGTTGGCGGCGATCGTCGGCGTGCAAGGGCCGGCGTCGCGGTTCGACAAGCGCATGATGGACGGCGCGGTCGAGCCCTTGCTCGAGCACGCGCGCGGCGTGTCGACCGAGCTTGGATGGAGCGGTCCGATCAGAGAGACGGAGGGAACATGAGTACCGAGATCGTGGTGACGGCTTTCGACGCGGTCCAGCGCAAGCTGGGCTGCGAGTTCATGGACTGGGAGGGCTGGCGCTGGCCGAGCGACTTCGGCGACGCGGTCGGCGAGCATCGCGCTGTGCGTGAGGGCGTCGGTGTGTGGGACGAGTCGCCGCTGCGGAAGTGGGATTTCCGCGGCCGCGACGCGCTCGGCGCCGCCGACCGAATCTTCACCAACGACATGGCCGGGCTCGCGGTCGGTCAGGTCCGCTATGCGCCGTTCTGCGACGAGAACGGGAAGATGGTCGGGGACGGCACGGTCTTCAAGTTCGACGACGAGCACGCCTGGGTGATCACCGCGCTCGACTCCGATCTCGAGCACTTCCACGAGGTCGTCGGCGACCTCGACGTCGAGATCGAGCCGATCACGGCCGCGCTCCCGCACGTCCAGGTCCAGGGGCCGAAGTCGCGCGAGCTCGTCGCGTCGCTCTGCGATGCGGACGTCGCCGGGCTCGGCTACTTCCGGTTCGTCCCCGAGCAGGTGCGCCTGAGCGGCGTTCCCGTCTGGGTCGCGCGCACGGGCTACTCGGGCGAGCTCGGCTACGAGATCTTCTGCGCGCCGGACGACGCGAGCGAGCTGTGGGGCGCGGTCACCGGCGCGGGAGCGGTGCCGTACGGTCTCGCCGCGGTCGAGACGCTGCGGATCGAGTCGGGGCTGATCTTCATCGGCTACGACTACTTCCAGCACGAGACGGATCCGTTCGACATGTCGCTGGACAAGGTCGTCCGGCTCGACGGCCGCGACTTCTGCGGCAAGGCGGCGCTCGCCGAGACCGCGAAGAGTCCGCCGAGGCGGCTGGTGACGCTCGCGGTCGAGGGCTCGGACGTTCCCGAGTACGGTGCGGCAGTCGCCGTCGACGGCGCTGCGGCCGGCACGCTCACGAGCCCGTGCGAGAGCCCGACGCTGGGCAAGGTGATCGGGATGGCCGTGCTCGAGACGAGGTTCGCGAACCAGGGGTCGCGCGTCGAGGTCGCACTCGGCGACGCCACGGTCGGCGCAACGGTCGAGCCCTTCCCGATCTACGACCACGAGAAGCGGCGGCCGCGGAGCTAGAGCGGTGGACGGCTGGACCGAGGAGCAGCTTGGACGCTTCGAGCGCGATGGGTTCGTCGTCGTCGAGGAGGGCTACATCGACACGAAGACCGTCGAGCTCCTGCGCGACCGCTTCGACCCGCTGTTCGCGGGCGAGTACGAGACCGGCATCCGGCCGGACGAGGTCAACTGGGTGCCTGGTCGCGATCCCGAGGACAGGACACGGCAGATCTGCAACGGCTGGAAGGCCGACTCGCACATCGCTGCGCAGACGCTTGCGGAGCGAACCGGCCGGCTCGCCGCGGCGCTGATGGGCTGGCAGGGGACGCGCCTCGTCCAGGACAACTGCATCTGGAAGCCGCCCGGCGCGAAGTCGCTCGGCATGCACCAGGACGGCAGCTACCTCGACTACGTCGTTCCGCCCGAGATGATCACGTGCTGGATCGCGCTCGACGACACCTCGGCGGACACGGGCCCGATCACCTACGCGGCAGGCTCGCACCGGTGGCCGCGCTCGCCGGAGAACCGAGGCGAGTTCCACGCACCGCCCGACTGGCTCGCGCCGGTCGAGCGCGCGAAGCCGGCCGGGGAGGAGCTTCGCCTCGTGCCGCTCGTCGTCTGTGCAGGAGGTGCGGCGTTCCACCACTTCAACACCTTCCACGGCTCGGGGCCGAACACCGGCTCCGTGCACCGCCGTGCGGTCATCTCCCACCTCGTCCCGGCGGACGCGACCTTCCATGCGGAACATGTCGACCCCGTCTACTCGCGTTACCGCCGTGTCGGCGACACGACGATGGACGAGTCCTTCTTCCCGGTCGTCTGGACGAGCGACGGCCGTCGGAGCGCCTGGCTCGAGCGTCTCGCTCCCTGACTCAGGAGGCGGAGAGCCCGAGCAGGACGAGCCCCGCGATCACGGCGGTCACGCCGAGCCACTGGATCCTGGCCGGCCGCTCGTGCAGGAGCAGGACGCCGAGCACGATCGGGACGAGGGCGTACGGCGCCGACGCGGTCGCGACGACGGACGTTGCCGCGTGGCGCGTGCCGAGGTTGAACGAGATGTACCCCGCTGTGTCGATCACCCCGAGGAAGACGATCATCGCGACGATCGACGGCGAGCGGTCCGGCAGACGCAGCTCGCGCCTGCTCGCTGCGACGACGAAGACGAGCACCGCCGACACGACGCGTGCGAGGAAGATCGGGGCGAGCCAGCCGAGCCGCGGCGCTCGCTCTGCGACGCCGAACACGAACCCTCCGATCAGGAACGCCGTCGCGATCGCGAGCACGATCCCGAGCGCCTCCACGTGGTGCGTTCGCGCGAGCTCCCGGACGTCCGTCGACGCGAGCGCGACGCCGCCGATCACGAGCGCCACGGCAGCGGCGCGACCGGCGGATAGGTGCTCCCCGAGCACGATCACCGAGAGGAGGACGGTGACCGCTGCGTAGCCGGAGACGATCGGGCTGACGACGGAGATCGGGCCGATCGCGAGCGCGCGATAGAAGGCGACGTACGAACCGAAGCCGACCGCGCCGATCAAGAGGAAGAACGGCAGGTCCGACCAGGAGACGCGGTCGAGCGCGTCGGTCGAGGCCACCATCGCCGCGAGCAGGACGCACGCGACGACGTGGAAGCCGAGCACGACGCGAACCGTGCCGACGCGCCGGGAGGCGAGCGCCGCGAAGTAGTCGGCGAGCCCCCAGCACAGGGCTGCCCCGAGGCCGAGGGCGAGGCCCAACGAGGACTAGTCGTCCGGTGCCCAGACGAGACAGGTGGCGCGCTCGCGCACGGCCCGTTCGGCCCGGCGGTAGCGGCGGCCGGGCAGGTGCCTGCGGTCGGGGCCGAAGACGAGCACCGCCGCGTTCCGCTCGGCCGTCACCTCCAGGAGCGCGTCGACCGGGTGCGGGCTGCACACCCGCAGCCGCTCGACTCGCACGGCCAGCGACTGGGCGAGCTCCGCGGGCTTGAGCAGCTCCGCCTGAAGCTCGTCTCGCTCGACGTAGCCGTAGCCGAGGAACGCGTAGACCGTGGGCAGGACCTCGGCCGCGTTGACGACGACGAGCGGCTGGCCGTTCTCGACGGCAGAGTCCACCGCGAACGCCGTCGCCTCGTCGTCGAACGGGACGTCGAGGGTGGCGAGGAGGACCGGCCGGCTCCGCGAGGAGGATGGCGCGACCGCCTCGGAGGAGCTCCTACGCCGTAGGGTCAGCATCTCACTCGGGGTGGAGCTGCCAGGTCGGCGCGGTCCGCGCGGTCCGACGGTACCTGCGCCGCCAGAACGGCAGGAGCACGAACAGCCACACCGTCATCAGGAACGGCACGAGGAGGATGAAGCGCGAGCTGACGACGACGATCAGCGGCACCATCACCGCCGCCGAGACAGCCGCTGCGCCGACCGCCTCGAGCTTGTGGCGCCGCACTCTGCGGAGCAGGCTCTCGTACTCCTCCTCGGGGATCTGCTGCGTGTTCCACGAGCGCCCGCACGTCTCGCAGCGCCAGCGCTCCCCGTAGGCGACGTCCTTCTTCTCGCCGCACTCGCACTGGATCGTGATCGGTGGCTTGGCCACGCCGTTGTCGATTGTACGGGCCGTCCGTGAGCGCCGTCTCGACCGCGTTGAAAGTCTCCAGGTCAGGTGTTACCTTCGGCCGTGCGGCCCGGCATTTCCGCCGAGACGCGCGTATTG
Organism: Gaiellaceae bacterium; assembly: GCA_035623685.1. Classification (GTDB taxonomy): domain Bacteria; phylum Actinomycetota; class Thermoleophilia; order Gaiellales; family Gaiellaceae; genus 3-1-20CM-4-69-9. The sequence goes on along the minus strand of DASPSY010000097.1, from coordinate 1,792 downwards.
CCAAACAGGAGGGCGAAACGTGGCTGAGGCAGTCGTCGGAGCGCACGTGGGCGGTCAGGCAGTCGTCGAGGAACGCCAGCTCCTCAAGACGCTTCGCTGGTACGACGGATTCGTGATCTGTCTCGCGAATCCCGGCTTCCTGCTCGGGTCGCTCGGATTCTCAGTGATCGACCTCGGCGGCTGGGGAGCGGGGCTGATCTGGGGGATCACCGCGGCGATCGTCTTCCCCGTCACCGTGATCTACTCGGAGCTCGCCGCCATGTTCCCGGAGAAGTCGGGCGGTGTCTCGATCTATGCCAACGAGGCGTGGCGCAAGTACACGACCCTGATCGGGCCGATCGCGACCTTCGGCTACTGGATCGGCTGGTCCGTGGTGCTCTCGTACCTCGGCCTCTTCGTCGGCTACATCGTGCAGAGCGAGTGGTTCCCGGGTCAGCCGTACGGAACGTATGCGTTCGGGGGCGCGAAGCTCGACAACGGCTACTTCAGCACCGGGAGCGTCCATATCGGGCTCCAGCACCTGATCGCCATCGGCCTGATCATCTGCGTGTGGCTGTTCAACTTCTTCGGGACGCGGATCGCCGTCTCGTTCAACTACGCCGCCGGCGTGCTGTTGATGATCCCGCTCTTCTGCTTCACGCTCCTGCCGTTCCTGAACGGCGACTTCACCACGTCGAACCTCACCTACAAGCTCAACGACCCAGGGCTTGCCTGGGGCGGCCTGCAGTTAGCGTTAGTGTGGATCTGGATCATGATCTGGTCGACGGCCCCGGAGGCGGCCGCCACCTTCGCCCCTGAGTACAAGGACACGATCCGCGACACGCGGAAGGCCCTGGTCTCGTCGGCCGCGTTCATCCTCATCATCAACACGCTCGTGCCGATTTCGCTCACCGGCGGGGTCGGGCCGAAGACGGTCGGCGCGTACGACTACGTCGGCGCCCTCAACGATCTCGTGGGCAAGGGAGCGACCTGGTTCTTCGTGATCGTGATGTGCGCGAGCTTCGTCCTCTCGATGAACACGGCGACGGCGGACGGCAGCCGCGCCCTCTACGGCATCTCGAAGGACGGCCTGACGATCAAGCAGCTCGGACGGCTGAACCGGAACAACGTGCCGGGTTACGCGATGTCGCTCGACATGTGCATCAACATCCTGTTCGTGCTCTTCGTCGGCAACCTCTTCGGCATCCTGGTCGCGAGCAACATCGGCTACGTGCTCGCGAACATGTTCGCGATCGGCGCGTTCGTCCTGCTGCGCAGGGACCGGCCGAACTGGCCGCGGCCGATCAAGCTGCCTTCGTACTGGGTGCCGATCGCGGTCGTGCTCTTCTTCGCCTTCGCGCTCTTTAGCGTCGTCGGGATCGGGTGGTTCCAGATCGCCGGCGGCGGCGCCGTGTACGGCGGCACGAAGAACAAGATCATCGGCTTCGCGGTGCTCGCCATCGCGCTGCTCCTCTTCCTGTACCGCAGGATCGTCCAGGACAAGGAGAAGCCGCACTGGCGGGAGGAGACCCCGACGCTGCCGGACGAGGAGGCCGCTGCTCCGGCGGCGGTCGGCGCGCCCGCCTCGTAACAGGTTGCGCATAGTTCGGTTCGAGAGGCGGGCGGATGCCCGCCTCTCGCGCTTCGGGTTGCAATAGGACCCGATCGACCCGAGAATCGCAGCACCGACGAGCGGCACAAAAGGAGGCATCGCACGATGGCGCGCGACCCGAAGCACGACGTGCTCTTCGAGCCGATCCAGCTCGGCCCGAAGACGATGAAGAACCGCTTCTACCAGATCCCTCACTGCAAC
>DASPSY010000090.1:0-14897 GCA_035623685.1 Gaiellaceae bacterium | reverse complement strand
GAGCGTCTGCTCGACACCGCGCGCACGTTCGAGTCGGCGCTCGACCGCGAAGTGAAGAAGCTGCCGACGCTGAAGGGAAGGCTCGTCGTCAATCTCTTCTTCGAGTCGTCGACGCGCACGTCCTCGAGCTTCGAGCTCGCGGCGAAGCGGCTCTCCGCCGACACGCTCAGCATCAAGGCCGCAGGCTCGTCCGTCGACAAGGGCGAGTCGCTCAAGGACACGGCGCTCACGCTCGGGGCGTACGACCCGGACGTGATCGTGATCCGCCATCCGCAGATCGGCGCGCCGCATGTCGTCGCGCGTGTCACGACCGCTCACGTCGTCAACGCCGGCGACGGCAAGCATCAGCATCCGACGCAGGCGCTGCTCGACCTGTACACGATCAAAGAGGAGTTCGACCGGATCGACGGCCTGCACGTCGCGATCGTCGGCGACGTCCTCCACTCGCGCGTGGCGAGATCGCTGATCCAGGCGTTGGTGATGATGGGGGCGCACGTGACGCTCGTCGGGCCGCCGACACTGATTCCGCGCGGGATCGAGGCGATGGGCTGCGAGGCGGCGACCGAGATCGGCGCGATCGCCGCGGCCGACGTCGTGTACGCGCTGCGAATGCAGCGCGAGCGCATGGAGGAGGGCGCGAACTACGTGCCTTCGCTCCGCGAGTACGCAGCGCGCTGGGGCGTGACGGCGGCCCGCCTCCGCCCAGGCCAGCGCGTGATGCACCCAGGCCCGATGAACCGAGGCGTCGAGATCGACCCGGTCGTGGCCGACCATCCGGACGCGCTGATCGAGCGGCAGGTGCGCGCGGGGCTCGTCACGCGGATGGCCGTGCTCTACGACCTGCTGACGAGCGGACCGGTCGGCGTCACCACCGAGGTCGAGCTGGGAGCGGCGTGATGCTGTTCCGACGAGATGCGCCTGCCGACGACCTCGTCGTCCGCGGTGCGCGCGTGGTCGATCCGGCGCAGGGGATCGACGCGAAGATGGACGTCCGGATCGACGGCGGGATCGTCGCCGCGCTTGGCACGGACCTCGACCTGAACCGGCACCGGATCCTCGAGGGCGACGGACTCGTGCTCGCTCCGGCCTTCGTCGACCCGCACGTGCACCTGCGCACGCCCGGCGGCGAGGAGGAGGAGACGATCGCGAGCGGCACGGCCGCGGCTGCAGCCGGCGGCTTCTGCGCGATCCTCGCCATGCCGAACACCGAGCCGGTGGTCGACTCGGCGGCGGTCCTCGGCTCGCTCGTCGAGGCGGCCCGGGCGCAGGCTGAGGTGCCGGTCGGATTCCTCGCCTCGATCACGAAGAGCCAGCGCGGCGCCGAGCTGACCGAGATGGGCGAGCTCGCCGACGCGGGCGCGATCGGCTTCACCGACGACGGCGTCCCGGTCGCCTCGCCGGGCTTGATGCGACGAGCCTTGCAGTACAGCGCCGTGACGGGGCGGAACCTGTCGCTGCACTGCGAGGAGCCGACGCTCTCGCGCGGCGGCCAGATGCACGAGGGCATGGTCTCCGCGGAGCTCGGGTTCACCGGCTACCCGTCGGTCGCCGAGAGCCTGATGGTCGAGCGCGACCTCGCGCTCGCAGCGTTCGAGCGCCGGCCGCTGCACCTCCTGCACCTGTCGGCGTGGGAGTCGGTGCAGGCACTGCGCCGCGCGCAGCAGGCGGGCGTGCACGCCACCGGCGAGGTGACGCCGCACCATCTCTGCCTGACAGACGAAGCCGTTCGCGCGCTCGATCCCAATCGCAAGATGAACCCGCCGCTCCGGTCGAGCGACGACCGCGCCGCGCTGATCGCCGGGCTGAAGGACGGCGTGATCTCGTGCATCGCCACAGACCACGCACCGCACGCGCGCCAGGAGAAGGACGTGCCGTTCGAGGAGGCTCCGTTCGGCGTCACCGGTCTCGAGACGGCGTTCCCCGCGCTGTACACCTATCTCGTCGAGCCAGGCGTCATTCCGCTCGAGACGATCCTCGAGCGGATGTCGACGGGACCTGCGCGCGCGTACGGGCTCGACGAGCCGCGCATCGCGGTCGGCGCTTCCGCCAACCTCGTCCTGCTCGACCTGAATGCGAGCTATCGCATCACCGAGCAGTCGTTCCGATCGAAGTCGGCGAACTCCTGGTTGCTGGGCGAGACGGTCAAGGGGTCGGTGCGCGCCACCGTCGCCGACGGACGGGTCGTGCACGCCGGATGACAGGCTTGCTCGCGCTCGAGGACGGAACGGTCTTCCGCGGCGAGTCCGTCGGCGCAAGCGGTGTGGCAGTCGGCGAGGCGGTCTTCACGACGGCGATGACCGGCTACCAGGAGATCGTCACAGACCCGTCGTTCTCCGAGCAGATCGTCTGCTTCACCGCGCCGATGATCGGCAACTACGGCGTCGCGGACGGACGTTCCGAGTCGTCCCGGCCACACGCGCGAGCGGTGCTGATGCACGAGGCGCGCGGGCCTGCGTGGACGGACTGGCTGCACGAACGCGGGATCGTTGCGCTGACGGACGTCGACACGCGCTCGCTCGTGCTGAAGCTGCGCGAGTCAGGCGCCATGCGCGCGGTGGTGCTGTCCGACGAGTTGTCGATCGACGACGCGGTCGAGCTCGCACGGGAGACGGAGTCGATGAGCGGGCGCGCGCTCGCGCACGGCGTCTCGACGCGCGAGCCGCTCATCTACTCGGAGCTCGGCCGCGTGAAGGTCGCCGTGGTCGACTACGGCTGCAAGCGCTCGATCCTGCGCCGGCTCGCCGGTGCGGGCGCAGCCGTGAGGGTGTTCCCGCACGACGTCGATGCCGAGGAGCTCGTCGGCTTCGACGGCGTGCTCCTGTCGAACGGGCCTGGCGATCCCGAGCCGCTGCGAGACGAGGTCGCGACCGTTCGCGAGCTCGTCGGGCGGGTGCCGGTGCTGGGCATCTGCCTCGGTCACCAGCTGCTCGCGCTCGCCACCGGACACCGCACGTACAAGCTCCGCTTCGGTCACCGCGGCGCAAACCATCCCGTGCTCGAGCGAAGCACGGGACGCGTGCTCGTCACCGCCCAGAACCACGGCTTCGCCGTCGAGCCGTCCGAGTCGCGCGAGGCGACGCACGTCTCGCTGTACGACGGGACGGTCGAGGGCCTCGACTTCCGCCGCGAGCGCGCGCGTTCCGTCCAGTTCCACCCGGAGGCCGGGCCCGGCCCGCACGATGCGTGGCCGATTCTCGAGCGCTGGGTCGAGGAGGTGTGCGGCTTTGCCGCGGCGGCCTGACCTGCGCTCCATCTGCCTGATCGGCTCGGGGCCGATCGTGATCGGCCAGGCGTGCGAGTTCGACTACGCGGGCTGCCAGGCGCTGAAGGTCCTGCGCGAGGACGGCTTTCGCACGATCGTCGTCAACTCGAATCCCGCGACGATCATGACCGACCCCGGATTCGCGGACCGCACGTACCTCGAGCCGCTCGACCTCGAAGGCGTGAGCGCGGTGCTCGAACGCGAACGTCCCGAGGGAGTGCTGCCGACGATGGGCGGACAGACCGCGCTCAACCTCGCGCGCGAGCTCGCGCAGTCCGGCGTCTTGAAGGAGCTGGGGATCGAGCTCATCGGCGCACCACTCGACGTGATCGAGCGCGCCGAGGACCGACAGCTCTTCCGGGAGGCGGTGCGATCCGTCGGTCTGCGCGTTCCACAGTCGCGCATCGTCACGGCGGTAGACGAGCTCGCGGGTGTCGCGCTGCCGGCGATCGTCCGGCCCGCATTCACGCTCGGCGGTCACGGCGGAGGTTTCGTCGAAACGGCGACGGCGCTGCGACGTCAGGTGCAGCTCGGTCTCTTCGAGAGCCCGATCGGCCAGGTGCTCGTGGAGGAGTCGGTGCGCGGCTGGGACGAGTTCGAGCTGGAGGTCGTGCGCGACCGTAAGGACAACGTCGTGATCGTCTGCTCGATCGAGAACATCGACCCGATGGGTGTGCACACGGGCGACAGCGTGACGGTCGCACCCCAAATGACGCTCTCGGATCATGCGTACCAGGAGCTACGCGACGCGGCGATCGCCGTCATCCGCGCCGTAGGTGTCGAATGCGGCGGCTCGAACATCCAGTTCGCGCGCGATCGAGAGACCGGCGAACTGCGTGTGATCGAGATGAACCCGCGCGTGTCGCGCTCGTCCGCGCTCGCGTCGAAGGCGACGGGCTACCCGATCGCGAAGGTGGCGGCGAAGCTCGCAGTCGGCTACACGCTCGACGAGATCCCCAACGACCTGACGCGGACGACACCGGCGAGCTTCGAGCCGACGCTCGACTACGTCGTCGTCAAGTTCCCGCGCTTCGCGTTCGAGAAGTTTCCCGGTGCCGACACGACGCTCGGCACGCAGATGAAGTCGGTCGGCGAGGCGATGGGCATCGGGCGCACGTTCGCCGAGGCGTTCTTGAAGGCGGAGCGCTCACGCGAGCTGGACAACGCCGAGCGGTGGCACCTCCCGGACGCCGCGCACCCGTGGTTCCACGAGGAGCTCCGGCGCGTGCACGCGGCACTCGACGCTGCGGTCGCCGCCGGCCAGTTCTCCGCCGCGGACCTGCTGAAGCTGAAGCGCCTCGGCTGTCCGGACGCGGAGCTCGCCGAGCGGACCGGTTCGACCGAGGAGCACGTGCGCGCGCTGCGCTCCTCCTGGGGCGTGCGTCCGTCGTACCGTCGCGTCGACTCGTGCGCGGGCGAGGTCGAGGCGGCCTCGTCCTACTACTACTCCACGTGGGGCGAGGCAGACGAGGCCCCCCCGCCAGATGACTCGCCGCGCGTCCTGATCCTCGGCTCGGGTCCGAACCGGATCGGCCAGGGGATCGAGTTCGACTACTGCTGCGTCCACGCGGCGCAGTCGTTTCGCCGGCTGGGCTTCGAGTCGGTGCTGCTGAACTGCAACCCGGAGACGGTCTCGACCGACTACGACACCTCCGACCGGCTGTACTTCGAGCCGCTCGACCTGGAGTCGGTGATCGCGGTCTGCGAGCGCGAGCGGCCCGCCGGCGTCGCGATCCAGTTCGGCGGCCAGACGCCCCTCAAGCTCGCATGCGGCATCGAAGCCGCCGGATTCTCGATCATGGGCACGCCGTTCGCGGCGGTCGACCTGGCCGAGGACCGGGAGCGTTTCGCCGCCTTGCTCGACGAGCTCGAGATTCGCTGCCCGGAGTGGGGGATCGCCGCCAGCGCCGCCGAGGCGCGCGCGGTCGCGGCCCGGATCGGCTATCCGGTGCTCGTCCGCCCGTCGTACGTTCTCGGCGGGCGCGCGATGCGTATCTGTTACTCCGGCGACGAGATCGGGGAGATCCACGGCCCGGTACTGATCGACCGATTCATCGAGAGCGCGCTCGAGATCGACGTCGATGCCGTCTCGGACGGGGAGGAGACGTACGTCGGCGCAGTCATGCAGCACGTCGAGGAGGCCGGCGTCCACTCCGGCGACTCCGCGTGCGTGCTGCCCGCGCCGTCGGTCGCTCCTGCCGAGGACGCCGTGATCCGCACGATCACGCGGAGGCTCGCGAGGGCGCTCGGCGTGATCGGGCTGATCAACGTGCAGCTCGCGATCGCGGACGGGGAGGTGTTCGTGCTCGAGGCGAACCCGCGCGCGTCGCGCACCGTGCCGTTCGCGTCGAAGGCGACCGGCGTGAACCTGGTGATGGCCGCGTGCAAGCTGATGGCGGGCGCGCGGCTCGCAGAGCTCGGCCTCGACGAGCAGCGCGACCTGAAGCACGTCTCGGTGAAGGCGGCGGTCCTCCCGTTTGCGCGCTTCCCGGGCGCCGACCCGGTGCTCGGCCCCGAGATGCGCTCCACGGGCGAGGTGATGGCGAGCGCCGCGGACCTCCCGACCGCGTTTGCGAAAGCGGAGCGCGCCGCAGGAAGACCGCTGCCGACCGAAGGGACGGCGTTCCTCTCTGTACGCGACGCGGACAAGTGCGCGCTCGAGCCCGTCGCGGCCGAGCTAGCGAGGCTCGGCTTCCGCTTGCTCGCGACGGCGGGAACGGCGTCGACACTTGCCGCGGCGGGACTCGAGGTGGAACGCGTGCGCAAGGTGACGGAGGACGGCGAGGGTGCGAGCGTCGTCGACCTGATCCGCCGCGGCCGTTGCGATCTCGTCATCAACACGCCGTTCGGCTCTGGTGCGCGCAGTGACGGGTACCTAATCCGAGAGGCCGCATTGGTAGCGCGTGTCCCGTGCATCACGACGATGTCCGGGGCTGCCGCGGCCGTGCACGCGATTGCGAACGCACGAACGGAGACATCACTGTCGCTGCAAGAGAGGATCGATGCGCAGACGCGCGCTGCGTGACGCGGTGGTCGAACAATGATGCGCCGCGAGCAGCGGCCTGTGCTCGCGAACGAGCAGGTCGGTCCGTACACGATGCTGCGCGTCGACCGAGGCGGTCTCGACCCGGGCGGGCCCGGACAGTTCTTCATGCTCGAGGCCCCGGGACGTCTCCTCCCGCGTCCCATGTCGCTCTGTCTCGCGCCGTCGCACGAGCTCGCGTTCCTTGTCGACCCGATCGGACCAGGGACGAGAGCGCTCTGCGCCCTCGAGCCGGGCGAGACGTTGACGATCCTCGGGCCGCTCGGCAACGGCTTCCGGCTCGACGTCGACCGGCCGGTGCTCGTCGGCGGCGGCATCGGCATCGCGCCGCTCCCGTATCTCGCTGCCGCACTCGGCGATGTTCCGGTCGTGCTCGGCTTCCGCAGCGACTGGCACGCGGAGGCCGCGGCTTTGCTGCCGCGCGCAGAGGTCTGCGTCGAGCCGCGACTCGTCACGGAGCTCGTCCCGCCCGACCGGGACGTGCTCGCGTGCGGGCCCGAGCCGATGCTCGCCGCGGTCCGGCAGCTCGCGCCGACGGCGCAGCTCGCATGCGAGGCGCCGATGGCGTGCGGATACGGCGCGTGCTACGGGTGTGCCGTCGAGATCGACGGGGAGCTGCGGCGGCTCTGCGTCGAAGGGCCGGTGCTGAGTGGGACGGAGCCTTCGTGATCCTCAACGCCAGCGGTTGCCTCGACGCGCTGACGGCGCCGGACGTCGCCCGCGCGCTCGACGTCTTCGTTACGAAGACCGTGACACCGCTCCCACGCGAGGGAAACGCGCCGGTGCGCATCGCCGAGACAGATCTTGGGATGCTTAACTCGATCGGGCTCGCGAATCCCGGGATCGACCGCTTCATCACCCGACACCTGCCGAAGCTCGCGAGGCTCGGCGTGCCGTTGTGGGTCTCGGTGGGCGGCTCCTCGGCGGAGGACTACTCGGACATCTGCTCTCGCCTCGACGACCACGTCGAGGTGGCGGCGATCGAGCTGAACGTCTCCTGCCCGAACGTCGAGTCCCCAACCGCAGCCACCGCCCAGATCGTGGCGGCTGCGCGGCTCGCGACCCGCAAGCCGATCTGGACGAAGCTCTCGGCCGCGGTACCCGATATCGCGGAGGTCGCGCGGGCTGCGGACGAGGCGGGAGCGGACGGTCTGTCACTCGTCAACACGATCCGAGGCATCGCCCTCGACGAGCGGACGCTTCGCCCGGTACTCGGTTCCGTCGTGGGCGGGTTGTCGGGTCCCGCGCTGCGGCCGGTCGCGCTCGCGGCGGTCTATGCGTGCCGCGCGGCGACCGAGCTCGCGATCGTCGGCATGGGTGGTGTGCGGTCCGGTCTCGACGCGCTCGAGCTGATCGCTGCGGGAGCGAATCACGTTGCGCTCGGCACCGTGCTCTTCGCGGATCCCGATGCACCGAGTCGTGTGCGCGCGGAACTTGCGAGTGAGCTTGCGACGCGCGGTTACGCGGACAGCGATGCAGCAACTGCGAGCGCACACGCCGCATCGTTGTCCACAACGACAACGTAGCGTCGAAAACTCCTGCTCAAACACTGAAAACCCTCTCGCTTGACCGCGTTTTGCGAGTTGTTAGACTCCTGCGCTCATGGTGTCGCCCAAGACTCAAGCCCAGGCACCCGTGCGGTCGCTCGATCAGCGCATGGAGGCACTCAAACGCGCGAACGACATTCGGGTTCGGCGAGCGAAGTTGAAGAAGGATCTGAAGAACGGGCGCGTGTCGATCGAGCAGATCCTCAGCAACCCGCCGGAGTACGTCTCGACCGCGAAGGTGTTCGACATGTTGATGGCGGTGCCGAAGTTCGGGCGGGTGAAAGCTGCGCGCTTCCTGAACACGTGCCGCATCAGTCAGTCGAAGACGGTCGGTGGGCTTTCGGATCGACAGCGCACTGAGCTGATTGGCCTCTTCAACCGTTAGCCACTCCTCACTCCCGGTCATCGTCGTCACCGGTACCTCTGGTGCTGGCAAAGGCACGCTCGAGCGGGCGATCCTGCCGCACTTGCCCGAGGTGGAGCTGGCGGTCTCGGCGACGACCCGTGAGCGCCGGGCCGGCGAGGAGCACGGACGCGAGTACTACTTCGTGTCCGAGGAGGAGTTCGAGCGGATGCTGGAGGAGGGGCGCTTCCTCGAGCACGTCGACTTCCCGTGGGGCCAGCATGTCGGCACGCTCTGGTCCGAGATCGAGCGGATCCGGGCGGCCGGCAAGGCGCCGCTGCTGGATCTCGAGACCGACGGTGCGATCGCGGTCCGGGACTCGATCGAGCGGAGCGTCACCGTGTTCGTCCGGGCGCCGACCTTCGCCGAGCTCGAGCGTCGGCTGCGCGCGCGGGCGACAGAGAGCGGCGGCGAGATCGAGAAGCGACTCGAGCGCGCGAAGGAACAACTCGCCCAGGCGGACGAGTTCGACCACGTGATCGTCAACGACGACGCCGTGCGGGCTGCGGACGAGCTCCTGGCGATCGTTCGCGCGGCGTTGCGCGACGTAGGTACCATTCGCCGCCGTGATCCATCCACGCATCGATGAGCTGCTCCAGAACGTCGACTCGCGCTACGCACTCGTGATCGTCGCCGCGAAGCGAGCCCGCCAGATCAACGACTACCACCACCAGCTCGGCGAGGGGATCGGGTTCGAGCAGGCCCCGCCACCGCTGATCGAGTCGCGTTCCAAGAACTACTTGACGATGGCCCTCGAAGAGGCAGCCGAGGGCAAGCTCCGCTACGAGTACATTCGCTAGCGACACTGGCTGAATGCCCCGGAAATCCCCGCTCCTGCGGGGAAACGGGCAGTATTCGACCGTGGCGCGAGTTCTCGTCGGCGTAACGGGAGGCATCGCCGCCTACAAGGCGTGCGAGTTGATCCGCCTCTTCGTCCGGGGCGGCCACGAGGTGGTGCCGCTCGTGACCCCGTCGGCGGAGCAGTTCGTCACGTCCCGGACCTTCGCAGCTCTGGCCCGCAGGTCGGCGAGTGACGATCCGTATCCGCACCTGACGCGCGCGGACCTGCTCGTCGTTGCGCCGGCGACCGCCAACACGCTCGCAAAGCTCGCCCACGGGCTCGCCGACAATCTCGTCACCGAGGCCGCGCTTGCGCACGAAGGCCCGACCGTCGTCGCCCCCGCCATGAACCCGCGGATGTGGTCACATCCCGCGACGCGCGCGAACGTGGGCGCGCTGCGTGAGCGAGGAGTTCACGTGGTCGGGCCGGCCGAGGGCGACACGGCGGAGGGAGAGTGGGGTGTCGGCCGCCTCGCCGAGCCTGCCGAGATCTTCGCTCGCTGTCGCGAGCTCCTCGGCGAGTCGGACGCGCTGCAGGGGAAGAGAGTGCTCGTCTCCGCGGGAGGGACGCGCGAGCCGCTCGACGCGGTTCGCTTCCTCGGGAACCGCTCGTCGGGCCGGATGGGCGTCGCGCTCGCCGAGGCCGCCCGCGGGTCCGGCGCCGACGTGACACTGCTGGCGGCGAATCTCGCCGTGCCGACGCCCCGGGGTGTCCGGATCGTCGCCGTGACGACCGCCGCGGAGATGCTGGAGGCGGCGCGCGCTCACGCGGACGCCGACATCGTGCTGATGGCCGCCGCGGTGGCCGACTATCGGCCGGTCGCCGCGGTCGACGGAAAGCGTAGGAAGGACGACCGGTCGTGGCAGGTCGAACTCGAGCCGACCGTCGACATCCTCGGTGAGCTTGGAGCCCGCCGGACGAACGGGCAGGTCCTCGTCGGCTTTGCGGCAGACGAGGGCGAGCGCGGTCTCGAGCGTGCTCGCGAGAAGCTCGTCCGCAAGGGCGTCGACCTCGTCGTCTACAACGACGTCTCGCAGCCCGGCATCGGCTTCGACGCCCCCGACAACGAGGTCGTCCTGATCTCGGCCGACGGCGAGCGGCGCCTCGAGCGTGCGCCGAAAGACCAAATCGCCGCGGCGATCGTAGAGACGGCGAAGGAGCTCCTGCGTGAGCGAGGCTGAGAAACAGGGAAGCGAGCGCGCCGCGTCGCTCGAAGCAGCGCGCACGATCAACGCGATCGTGGACAACCTCGCGCGTGTCATCCATGCGCCGGCCGAGACGTTGCGGCTGTGCGTGCTCGGACTCGTCGCCGAGGGCCACCTGATCCTGGAGGACTTCCCCGGCGTCGGGAAGACAATGCTGGCGAAGGCGCTCGCCCGCTCGCTCGACACGTCGTTTTCGCGGATTCAGTTCACTCCGGACCTCCTTCCCTCCGACGTCACCGGCGTCAACGTCTTCGACCAGCGCTCGAACGAGTTCGAGTTCCGGCCTGGGCCGGTGTTCGCGAACCTCCTGCTCGTCGACGAGATCAATCGCGCGTCGCCGAAGACCCAGGCCGCGCTGCTCGAGTGCATGCAGGAGCAGCAGGTGACGATCGACGGCGTCACCTACCGGCTCGCGAAGCCGTTCATGGTGGTGGCGACGCAGAACCCGATCGAGTACGAGGGGACCTATCCGCTGCCGGAGGCACAGCTCGACCGTTTCACGATGCGCCTCTCGATCGGCTACCCGTCCCTGTCCGAGGAGGCGCGCATGCTGACCGAGCAGACGGAGGATCCACCGCTCGAGTCGCTCGAGCCCGTCGCAAACGGAGGCGATGCGACCGCGCTCGCGGAGGAGGCGAAGCGGGTCTTCGTCGAGGAGAGCGTGAACCGATACGTCGTGGCGTTGCTGCGGGCGACCCGCGCGGACACACGGCTCTATCTCGGCGCGAGCCCGAGGGCGGGGATCGCGCTCTTGCGTGTCGCGAAGGCGTACGCGCTCGTCGACGGACGCGACTACCTCTCGCCCAACGACGTGAAGGCCGTGGCGGTGCCCGTGCTCGCCCATCGGCTCATCGTCGCGCCTGATGCCCGGTCGAGCGGGCTGACGGGCGAGACGATCGTCGACGAGACCATCGAGAAGACACCCGTTCCCGTGTGAGATGACCACGCGCGGCCGCTCCGTCCTCGCGCTCGGCCTCGTGGTGTACGTCGCAGCCTGGGCGTTCGGCTCGAAGCCGCTCTATCCGGTCGCAGCGGGGTTGATCCTCGTCTCGGTCTGCGCGTGGCTCTGGCTGCGCGTCGTCAACCGGCCGTTCGTCGCGCAGCGCCGAGTCGGGCCGCACGAGCAGGTCGAAGGCGACGACGTGTCGGTGCGGCTGGAGCTCGACTACGCCAGACGACTCGTGCCGCCCGTGGCGACGCTGGTCGAGCGTCTCGGTCGACTCGGCGAACAGCGACAGCCGTTCCGCCGTTACGGCCGCCGCCTGCGCGTGGAGTACACGTTGAAGAGCGTGCCTCGCGGTCGCTACGTGTTCGCGGAAGCGCGGATCGAGTTGTCGGATCCGTTCGGCCTGCAGCAGGCGACGGTGCCGCTCCCCGCGCCCGGCGCATTGCTCGTCTTCCCACGGCTCGTCCGGCTCGACCGCCTGTTCTCGGAATCGGGCGCGCATGCGCTCGAGGGACGGCGGCTGCTGTTGCGGCGACCGACCGGATTCGACCTGCACAGCGTTCGCGAGCACGAGCCTGGCGAGTCGCTGCGGATGATCCACTGGCGCTCGACTGCCCGCCGCGGGCAGTTGATGGTCAAGGAGCTCGAGGACGCACCGCGCGACGAGATCGCGGTCCTGCTCGACGCGGCCGCCGATGCCGTGGCCGGGAGCAGCTTCGACGTGCAGGTCCGGGCAGCGGGATCGATCCTCGATGCGTATCTCCGTCGTGGACGTCGCGCGGTGCTCGTCGTCAACTCCGATCGACACGAGTCGTGCCACGCGGCGTCGCCGGCGGACCGAACGCGCGCGCTCGAGCTCCTCGCCGCGGTCGAGCCGAACGGCCGCGGTCCGCTCGAGGCACTGCTCGGGGAGGAAGCAAGCCCGGCCTCGCGCGCGCTCGAGCTCGTCGTCGTCACGGCCCGGCTCGACCGCCGGCTCGTCGACAGGCTCGTGCAACGCGCGCTGTCACGGCGGCCCGTCTCGCTCGTCCACGTCTCGGCGCCGACCTTCGCGGGGCACGATCATCGTCTCGAGCCGGAGTTGCTGCGCCTCCAGTCAGGAGGCGTTCCCGTCACGATCGTCCGCGCAGGCGACGAACTGAAAGACCGGCTCGAAGGAGCGCCGGTCACGGCGTCGATGCATGCGTAGGACCATCGTGCTTGGCGCGATCGCCGCGGCGGTGATCGCCGTGAACTGGCTGAGGCTCGAGCAGCCGAGCGAGCGCGGATCGCGTGTGCTCGTGCTCATCGTCGTCGCGATCGCGCCCGCGTTGTTGCGACCACGACGACTGCGGATCGCCGGTTGCGTCGTCGCCGTCTTCATCGGTACCGCGACGGCGTTCTCGCTCTCCCCGCTCGACGCCCTCCCGGGCGGCAGGCCGTTCTTCCATCCGCTCGGCTCGCGCTTCTCCGGGGCCGTCGCCGACTTCTACGCGGTCCGCCTGCCGGTCGACCCGGTCGTCCACGCGCGGATGCAGATGCTCCTCCTGTTCGCGATCTTCGGCTTCACGATGGCAGTCGCGCTCGCGGTGGCCGCCCGGCAGACCGTGCTCGCAGTGGTGCTCTTCCTCGTCGGCGCCGGGTGGCCGGCGACGTTGCTGGGAGGCGGGAACGAGCTGCTGCGGGGCGGGGTCATCCTCATTGGCGCGCTGGCGCTGCTCGCAGGCTTGACCGGACGTGCGATTCGCCTCGCCGTGCCGGCGGCCGGGCTTGTGGCGCTCGGCGCGCTTGCACTCTCGGCGTCCCCGGCCGTCGCGAAGCCCGGGTTTCTCGACTGGCAGCACTGGAACCCGTACCTGCACGAGCCGAAGTCCGTCAGCGTGAGCTACGTGTGGGACGGGTCGTACACCGGTGTCCGCTTCCCGACACGACGGACGACCGTGCTCACGATCGCTGCGCCGCCATCGATCGGCACGTACTGGCGCGCGACGGTGCTCGATGCCTACGTCGGCGGCAGGTGGGTCGAGCGGCTCTGGCGTGCCATGCCGAGGGAAGAGTTGCAGCTCGCTCCGCCGGCCCATGGCCCCGCCAAGCTCGTCGAACAGCAGGTGACGGTCGACGCGCTGAGCGACAGGCATCTCGTCGGCGCCGATCTCCCGACCGCCTTCGACGTCGGCGAGCCGTACCTTCAGGTCGGACAGAACGTTGCAGTCACGGACGCACCGCTGGGTCGAGGTGATCGCTATCTCGTCTGGAGCTACGCGCCCGAGCCGACGCCGCAGCAGCTCGTCCGCAAGCCCTCGTCGTATCCCAGAGCGCTGACGCAGCCCGGTCGCGAGCTGGAGATCTCCCGGGGTGTCAACGCTCCCGCGTTCGGAACGGCCGACCGGACGCGAATCCTCGACGCCGAGCTGACCGGGCCGCTCGAGCCGTACCGGCGGTTGTTCGCGCGCGCACGAGCGGTCGCGGGACGAACGGGGAGCCCATATGCGGCGGTCGTCGCGCTCGAGCGCTGGTTGCGAACGACGGGCGGCTTCACGTACTCGCAGGACCCGCCGCAGGCACCGGGCCTGCCACCCCTCGTCGGCTTCGTCCTCGTGACGAAGGCCGGCTACTGTCAGCACTTCGCCGGCGCGATGGCCCTGATGGCGAGGCTGCTCGGCATTCCGGCCCGCGTGGCGGCGGGCTTCACCACCGGTACGTACGCGAACGGCACCTGGACGGTCACAGACCACGACGCGCATACGTGGGTCGAGGTCTGGTTCCCTGGGTACGGCTGGCTGCCGTTCGACCCGACGCCCGGGCGCGGCTCGCTCGCCGCTTCGTACAGCGACGCGTCGCCGAGGTTCAACGCCGCTGCAGCGACCCGACTGCTCTCGAAGGTCGTCCGCGGCGGCGAAGTCTTCGGCAAGGCGGGTGCGGACGTCACGCCGCATCGCGGACGCAGCCTGCGTCCCACAGTCCCCAACCCGGGTCGGAACCGGGGCACGGTCGCACCCCACGGCGCCAGCCTCCTCCGATTTCTCGCCCTGCTCGCAGTGGCACTGGTCGCCGCAGTCGTCGCCGCGAAGCTCATCCGGCGCCGGGCGCGCTACCTGACGCGCGATCCCCGCCGCATCGCCACTGCGTGCGGACACGAGCTCGCAGACTTTCTCGCAGACCAGCGGCTCGTGCTCTCGCCGGGCGCAACCGTGCGCGAGCTCGGCGAGGCCGCGGCGGAGCGGCTGGCGGTCGACGCGTCGCCGTTCGTCGGAGCCGCAGAGGCAGCGCGCTTCGGCCCACCGTCCGGGGCACGGGCGGAGGCCGACCGCGCACGCAAGGAGCTGCGCGCGCTGAAGCACCGACTGCGCGCACGTCTGAACGTGCTCGACCGGGTGCGCGGGCTCGTGTCCCTTCGCTCGCTCGGCTTCTCCTAGATGGACGCGGTCGTGATGGCCGCCGGCGAAGGCCGACGGCTCCGTCCGATCACGGATCGCTGGCCGAAGCCTGTCCTGCCGATCGACGGCCGGCCCGTCCTGGCGACGCTCCTACGCGAGCTCGCCCGCGCCGAGCTGGGTCCCGTGTGGCTCGTCGTCGGCCACCTCGCCGACCAGGTCGAAGCGCTCGCCGGAGACGGATCGGCGTTCGGCGTCGAGATCCGCGCGGTGCAGCAGCCCGAGCCACTCGGCTCG
>DASPSY010000069.1:0-24799 GCA_035623685.1 Gaiellaceae bacterium | reverse complement strand
CTGCTTCTGCTTGCCGAGGTACTCGATCGTGCGCATGTTGTGGAGGCGGTCCGCGAGCTTGATCAGGATCACGCGCACGTCCTGCGCCATCGCCACGATCATCTTGCGGTAGTTCTCCGCCTCCGCCTGCTCGCGGCTCTGGAACTGGATCCGCGTCAGCTTGGTGACGCCTTCGACCAGCAGCGCGATCTCGTCGCCGAACTCGTCGCGAACCTCCTTGATGTCCGTGTCCGTGTCCTCGACGACGTCGTGGAGTAGCGCCGCGGCGATCGTCTCGTCGTCTAGGTGGAGCTGCGCGCAGATCCTCGCAGCCCCCCACGGGTGAAGGATGAAGTCCTCGCCCGAACGCCGGTACTGACCCTCGTGGGCCCGGGCCGCGAAGCGGAATGCCCGCGTGATCAGATCGCGGTCGACGTCCGGGTTGTAGGAGGCAATCTCGGCAAGCAGCTCGTCGATGAGCTCTTGATGACGTTCCTGAGCTTCGACGACTGCCATACACCCATTGTACGCGGGCCCGTTCGGGCTCCCTCCCCCTCAAGGGAAGGACTGTAGGCACCGATGGTGAAACAAGGATGCCCATGCGCTGGTACCGCAGACGCCGCGAACGCCGGAACACGATCCGCGCCGCCAGGCTGCTCGTGGCTCTCGCCGATCTCGCAGGCACCCGGCCCGTCTCGAAGCGCCGCGTCGCACGCGCCTCGGTCGGCGCCGCGCGCTAGGCGCGGTTCGAGAACGGCGGCGCGTACAGGACCTGTCCCCGCGGCAGCTCCGCGTCCTCGTCGAGCACCGCGACCTGGAACGCCCAGTCCACGAGTGTCTCGGGCGGCGGCAGGAGGCCGAGCTCGTCGGCGCGCACGAAGCCGAAGCGTCCGTAGTACGCGGGGTCGCCCTCGAGGAGCACCGCCGGCTCGCCGAGCGCGCGCGCGCCGTCGAGCGACGCGCGCACAAGGTCGCCGCCGTGGCCGCGCCGCTGCAGCTCGGGCAGGACGCCGAGCGGGCTGAGCTGGAGGAGCCGCTCGTCGG
The DNA here is from genome assembly GCA_035623685.1 of Gaiellaceae bacterium. Classification (GTDB taxonomy): domain Bacteria; phylum Actinomycetota; class Thermoleophilia; order Gaiellales; family Gaiellaceae; genus 3-1-20CM-4-69-9. The sequence goes on along the minus strand of DASPSY010000069.1, from coordinate 23,776 downwards.
TTCCCTCGATGCCCGACCAGCTGTTCATCACGTGTCCGGCGATCCGGTCGGCTTCGACCGCGACGAGCGAGAGCGAGGGGACGTCGAAGCCGCCGGCGCGCAGCTCTTCCACGAGGTGCGGCACGGAGGGGTCGTGGGTGAACGCGAGACGGTGCACTTCGAGGATCGCCGGCCAGTCGGCGTCGGTTGCGACGCGGATCACGCGACGTTCGCGAGCGGCGGCTCCTCGAGCAGCGCGCGGAAGCGCGCGGACTCGAGCAGGTGCCGTCGACCGATCCCGTCCTCGCCGAGCTCGAGCTCGGCGAAGATCGCGGCCGCCTCCGCGTCACGCGCCGCCGAGGGCTTCCGGTACTCGTCGACGAGCCACTCGCGCAGCTCCTCGACGCGGGGCCAGGCGTCGAAGACGCGCCGGACGACGAGCTGCGGCGAGACGGTGCCGTTCCAGTGGTTCTCCTCAAGCCTGAAGGCGACGTCGAAGCGCATCTGCCGACGGAGCCGATCGAGCTGGCCGCCCTGTCCGAACGCGATCGCACTGCCGTCGTCGACTCCGTCGCGGCGCACGCGGAAGCGGAGGTGCTTGCCGTCGCCGACGGTGGCCAGCTCGCCGAGCTCGCATCCTGGAGCGAGCAGCGTCACGGCCGGGTTTCCGAGCCCGAACGGCGCGAGTCGTCGCAGCTCAGCGCAGAGGTCGAGCGTCAGCTTGGCGCCTCGCGGAAGAACAGCGTCGACCGGCGTCGTCGGCACGAGCTCCTCGACGTCGAGGTGCATCTCGGCGTACGAGGCGAACGCCTCCGCGAACGCCGCTATCGCCTCCGGTGCGATCGACAGACCGGCGGCGGCACGGTGCCCGCCCCAACGCCCGAGGAAGGCCGAGCACGCCTCGAGCGCCGCGTGCAGGTCGAGGGACGCGACCGAGCGACCAGATCCCTTCCACATCGCCTCCCCGCCGGCGATCAGCACCACCGGCCGGTGGTAGCGCTCGACGAGCCTCGAGGCGACGATCCCGATCACACCCTCGTGCCAGTCCTCGCCGGCGAGGACGTACGCACGGCGTCGCTGCACGGTCTCCGGCCACTCGCTCACCTGTCGGATCGCTTCGCGCAGGATCCGGTCCTCGATCGCCTGGCGATCGCCGTTCAGCTCCTCGAGTCGATCCGCGAGCGAACGGGCTTCGTCGCGATCCTCCGTCAGGAGCAGCTCGAGCGCCACGCGAGGATGGCCGAGCCGCCCGGCAGCGTTGATGCGCGGAGCCAGTCGGAAGCCGCACGCACCCGCGTCGACGCTCGCCGGATCGACGCGCGCGACACGCATCAGCGCCTGGAGCCCGACTCGTTGCGTTCGGGCGAGCGTCCGCAGTCCCGCGGTGACCAGCGAACGGTTCTCGCCGACGAGCGGGACGACGTCCGCAATCGTTGCGAGCGCGACGAGGTCGAGCGTCCTGCGCAGCGCCTCCGACTGCGGGCCGAGCAGGGCCTCCCCGAGCTTGTAGACGACGCCGGTGCCACACAGCTCCGGGAAGGGATACTCGGACGGACGCGTCACAACGAGCGGACACGCAGGCAGCTCGCCGGCCGGCCTGTGGTGATCGGTGACGACGATCTCGAGGCCGAGCTCCTTCGCGCGCTCGACCTCCTCGACCGCGGTGATCCCGCAGTCGACGGTGACCACGAGGCCGTAGCCCTCGTCGGCGAGTCGGGCGAGCGTCTCGCCGCTAACGCCATAGCCCTCCTCGAAGCGGGACGGCAGGTGCCAGTCGGCGTCGGCGCCTGCCTCGCGAAGCACGAGGACGGCGAGCGCCGTCGCACAGATCCCGTCGGCGTCGTAGTCGCCGTGGACGCAGATGCGCGTTCCGGCGGCGATCGCCGAGCGGATGCACTCGACCGCCTCTCGCATGTCGCCGAGCAGGAATGGATCGTGGAGCGGCTGCTCCGCCGCCAGGAAGGCGCGGGCTTCGTCGGGGTCGCCGTATCCGCGCCGGACGAGCACGCTGGCCGTGATCTCGCTGATCTCGAGCGCTCGGGCGAGAGCGCTCGACTCCCGGAGCGGGCACGGACGTATCGTCCACGTGCCCTCGTACATCGCGCGCTCACGGTAGGGAGAGCGTCGGACGGAGCCGGACGCTCGTCCTTGGTTTACTCGGTTCCGTGATCGAAGCGACACACATTCGTGACGAGTTCGTCCTCGACCCGGACATCGTGTTCCTGAATCACGGCTCGTTCGGGGCCTGCCCGCGAGACGTGCTCGCCCGCTACCAGGAGTGGCAGCTCGAGCTCGAGCGACAGCCGGTCCTCTTCCTCGCGCGACGCCTCGACGAGCTGCTCGCGACCGCCCGTGCCGCACTCGGCGAGTACGTCGGCGCCGATCCAGACGACCTCGTGTTCGTCCAGAACACGACCACGGGACTCAACATCGCCGCGCGGGCCCTCGGGCTCCAGGCCGGCGACGAAGTCCTGTCGACGTCGCTCGAGTACGGCGCGCTCGACCGGGCCTGGGAGCACGTCTGCGCACGGGCGAACGCGCGCTACGTGCGCATGCCGGTGACGCTCCCCGTTCGATCCGATGGAGACGTCGTCGAGGAGGTGTGGCGCGGAGCGACCGACCGGACGCGCGCACTCTTCCTCAGCCACATCACGTCCGAGACCGCGCTCCGGCTCCCGGTCGAGGAGCTCTGCGCACGCGCTCGCGCCCGCGGCCTGCGGACGATCGTCGACGGCGCGCACGTCCCCGGCCACATCCCGCTCGACCTGCGGGCGCTCGACGTCGACTACTACTCCGGCAACTGCCACAAGTGGGTGTGCGCGCCGAAGGGCTCGGCCTTCCTGTACGTGCGACGCGAGCTCCAGGACGAGGTCCATCCGCCTGTGATCTCGTGGGGATACGCGGACGATCCGCCGACCTTCGTCTCACGCATCCAGAAGCAGGGGACACGCGACCCTGCCGCCTACCTGACGGTGCCGTCGGCGATCGAGTGGCAGCGGGAGCACGACTGGGACACCGTCGCCGCACGCTGCCGCTCGCTCGCGGCGGCCGCGCCCGACCGGCTCGGGCTCGAGCCGACCGGGCGGGCAGGTCTGCAGATGGTCGCCATGCACCTTCCCGAGTCGCCGCCGGCCGACCTCAAGCAGCGGCTGTACGACGAGTTCGCGATCGAGATCCCGGTGTTCGACCGCGGGACGGGGCTGATCCGAGCGTCGTTCCAGGGGTACAACGACGAGTCCGACCTCGACGCGCTCGCGGACGCGCTCGGCCAGCTGCTCTGACCCCAGGGCACGTGTCGTAGCCTCCGCCGTATGAGCCAGCAGATCCTTCGGGGGCGATGTGAGTGCGGTGCCGTCGAGTACCACGTCGAGAACGCGTTCCGCTACGCGCTGAACTGCCACTGCTCGCGCTGTCGAGCTGCGACTGGCTCGTCCTTCAAGGCGTTCGCGGGGATCGAGCGCGAGAGGCTCGCGCTCGCGAGCGGGGCCGACAACGTCATGATCGTCGGCGAGGAGACACTGAACGACACGCGGTGCAGGACGTGCGGCTCGCTCCTCTACTCGGTCGTGCGGGACGGAGAGTGGATGCACGTCGCGCTCGGTTCTCTCGTCGACACGCCGAGCGTCCGGCCGACCGCGCACATCTTCGTCGGCTCGAAGGCACCATGGTTCGAGATCGCGGACGATCTGCCGCAGTTCGACGAGCACGCGACGTAGCTGCTACGAGCCGTCGGTGCCGGCTAGCTGCTGCGCGACTTCCCAGACGTGCCCGTCGGGATCGGCGAAGCAGGCGGTGCGCACGCCCCACGCGCGGTCGATCGGCCCGTTGAACAGTCTCACGCCGCGCTCCGCCAGGGCCGCACAAGCCGCATCGGCATCGTCGACCCAGATCGTCAGCAGGAAGCTCGAGCCGCCTCCCCGGGATGCGACCCGCGCGGGCGCGATGAGCTCCCCCACCGAGGACGCGTCGACCAGGTTGACGATCGTATTCTCGAAGCCGAACGCCGCGGACGTGTCGTCCTCGAAGATCACCGGCGCATCGAACACCGCCTCGTAGAACTGCTTCGCGCGCAGACGGTCTTCGACGAACAGCGTGATCGCTCCGACGCTCTTCAGCGACACGTCGCTACTCCTGCGGGAGCTGGACACCGAGCACCGTCAGCACGACGATGAGGACGACGAACGCCACGGCGCCGCCGATCAGCAGACGCGGATGCTGGGTCTTCCGCAGCGAGTCCCACCCGACTCGCGTCCAGAACACGACCAGGCCCGCGACTGCGGCGACGCCGATGACGAGTACGGGCGCAAGCAAGACTGCGCGCTCGAGCGAGAGGTCTGTGAGCCAGACGGTGCCGAGAACGATCAGCGTCACGGCCACGGAGGCTGCGAGCGTACGCGTGGTCATCTCGTGAGCGTACCCGGCAGCTATCCTCGGCACGTGACGGAGGCGAACTACGTCTCGGGCGACGACTACGTCGTCGAGTTCCTCGACTTCAAGTTCGGTTTCAACCAAACCGACTTCGAGGAGCGCGTCACAGCGGCGGCAGTCAAGCTCGGTCTCGTGGCAGACAACGAGCTGGACGAGGACGAAACCGCCGATCTCGTCGAGCTCGTCGAGCGCGACTGGATCGACCAGCCGCGGTCGGGCCTCGGCCAGTACCTCGTGCGCCACTGGGAGCGGGTGTCGCTGATCGGCGGCGAGTCGCTCGTCTACTGGCTGAAGAAGCTGATCTTCCGCGGCGCCTGGCTCGACCATCGCGTCAAGGAAGGGCTGCTCGAGGTCGCCTGGGACGACGGCGCTGCCGACTTCGGCTACCGCGATCCGCGCGGCGGCCGTGCGCTGCTCGAGCTCGCACCCGTCCCCTCGTGGCACGAGGTGCAGTTCCGCGGATGACCCGAACGATCGCTATCGCGGCCTACCTCGCCGCGCTCCTCGCAATCGACAAGCAGGTCTCACTCCACGGTCAGCTCGTCCTCGGTGCGATTACCTGGATCGCGTTGATCCTGGCCGCGCGCTCGCTCACGCTCGAGCGGCGCGCGCAGGTTGCCGTCGTGATCTGCGCCGCGACCGTTGCCGAGGTGACCGGCTCGATCGTCTGGGGCGTCTACCGCTACCGGCTGCACAACCTGCCCACCTTCATCCCACCGGCACACGGTCTCGTCTTCATCGCAGGTCTCTCGCTCGCGAACGCGCTGCGCCGTCACACGCGCGTGCTCGTCGGCGGCGCGGTCTGCGGAGCGACGCTTTGGGCAATCCTCGGCCTCACCGCTCTCTCTCGAATGGACGCGGCCGGCGCCCTCGGTGTGCCGCTGCTGCTCGTGTTCCTCTGGCGCTCGCGCGCCCGTGCGACGTACGCGGCCGTCTTCCTCGTCGTCGGCGCGCTCGAGCTGTACGGCACCGCGATCGGCACGTGGCGCTGGGCGCCGACGCTGCCTGGACTCGGGATTCCGGACGGCAACCCGCCGAGCGGCGTCGCCTCTGGCTACGTCTGGTTCGACGTGATGGCGCTGCTGCTCGCACCGTCCCTCCTCACGCTGATCGAGCGGCTCAGGCCGCTCCGCCTCCGCGCGCTGCCCGGGCTCGGGCGGGCGTAGCCGCGGGTCACCCCGCCGGCTTCGAGCCCGGAAGCGAGAAGCCGAACCGCACGCGCTCCTCCTCGGCGGGGCCGAGCGAGATCCTCCGGATCGACATCACGGGGACGATCACCTGCTCGGTCGGATCGTCTTCGTCGGGGTGGATCGAGAGGGTGACGAAGCCGTGCCCGGGCTCAGCCGAGAGCGACTTCAGCACGAGGCGGGAGCTGTCGGCGAGCTCCACGGTGACGACGCTGCGTTCCGCCTCATGGCCGGCGGTGTAGCGCTCGATCTGGCCGTGGACGCTCTCGACGAACTCCTCCATCGAGGCGACGGGTGCGCCGGGGATCCAGAGATCGGGCAGGACTCGAGCCTAGAACAGCCGGCCGGGGCCGCGCGTTGCCGACCCGACGTGCTCGAGGCCGAGCTCGGTGACGACGCGCCCGCGCGGCGTGCGCTGGAGGAAGCCGAGCTGGAGGAGGTACGGCTCGTACACGTCCTCGATCGTGTCCGGCTCCTCGCCGAGCGTGACAGCGAGCGTCGAGAGGCCGACCGGTCCACCGCCGAACTTCCCGACGATCGCGCCGAGGAGATCACGGTCGATCCGCTCGAGCCCGCGGTCGTCCACCTCGAGGAGCGTCAGCGCCTCCCGTGCGACCTCGGCCGAGATCGCGCCGTCGTGACGCACCTGCGCGACGTCGCGAACGCGCTTGAGGATCCGGTTCGCTATGCGCGGCGTCCCGCGCGAGCGTCGCGCGATCTCGTCCGCGGCGTCGTCGTCCACGACGACGTCGAGAATGCGCGCCGACCGGCGGACGATCGTCCCGAGCTCGGGCGGCGCGTAGTAGTCGAGCCGGAAGGTCATGCCGAAGCGGTCGCGCAACGGCGTCGTCAGCAACCCGGTGCGGGTCGTGGCGCCGACGAGCGTGAAGGGCGGGAGGTCCAGCGTCAGCGTCCGCGCAGCCGGGCCCTGCCCGACGACGATGTCGAGCCGGAAGTCCTCGAGCGCCGGATAGAGGATCTCCTCGATCGCGCGGTTCAGCCGGTGGATCTCGTCGACGAAGAGCACGTCGTGTCGCTCGAGCCCCGTGAGGATCGCTGCCATGTCGCCTTTCCGCTCGAGCGCAGGCCCGGCGACGCAGCGGATGCCCACGCCGAGCTCCTCGCGCACGATGTAGGCAAGGCTCGTCTTGCCCAGCCCCGGCGGCCCGACGAGCAGCACGTGGTCGAGCGCCTCGCCCCGGGCCTTCGCCGCGTCGAGCGCGATCGACAGCTGCTCCTTCACCCGCTCCTGCCCGACGAACTCGTCGAGCCGCCGCGGCCGCAGTGTCTGCTCGAGCTCCTCGTCCTCGGCCGCGACCGCCGGTGCCGTGACCTGCGCCGTGCTCACGCCGCCCTCTTCAACGCCTCACGGACGCGTTCCTCCGGCGGGGCGTCTGGGTCGGTCGCGGCGAGCGCCTGCTCCGCCTCGACCACCGTCCAGCCGAGCTCGACCAGCGCGTCGCGCGCCACGACGTGCGGCACGGCGCCGACCCGCGTCACGGGCTCGGGCGCGCTGTCGCCGAGCTTCTCCTTCAGCTCGAGCACGATCCGCTCGGCCGTCTTCTTCCCGATTCCCGGGATCGCCTGGAAGCGCGCGGCGTCCTCGAGTGCGATCGCACGGCGCAGCTCGGCGGCCGGAGAGCCCGAGACGATCGACAACGCGACCTTCGGCCCGACGCCGTTGACGGAGAGCAGCAGCACGAATAGCTCGCGCTCGCCGGCATCGGCGAAGCCGTAGAGCTGGAGCGCGTCCTCGCGGACGTGCAGGTACGTGTGCAGCGAGACCTCGTCGGCGCCGTCCGCGTTGCGGACGGCAGTCGGCGTCGCCGCGACGAGGTAGCCGACCCCGCCCACGTCGACGACCAGCCCGTCCGGGCCGAGCGAGACGGGACGTCCTCGCAGACGCGCGATCACGCCACGAGACTACGGACGGAGGCGGACGGGCCCCGTTGCATAGCTACAGCTGAGGAAGCCAGCCGTCCCGGTTCAGGGACGGCTGTGACTTCGGGAAGTCGCCGTACGCGAGCGGAAGGCTGCGGCGATCTTCGCTCTCGAACCTGCGTGCGTCACACGCGTTGAGCACGAACCATCCTTGACCTGCCGGGGACGGGGCCGTGCCGCTGTCGTCGAGTCGAGCCTCGTCGATCATTCAGGGAGGCTAGCCCGCGGCGCGCAGCAGCGGCGGCGCGAGCACATGGCAGATCGCGACCGCGAGGGCGTCGGCCGCGTGCGTCGGCGTCGGCGTCTCGACGAGCCCGAGGATCGCCTTGACCATCCGCTGCACCTGCTGCTTGTCGGCGCGACCGTAGCCGCAGACCGTCTGCTTGACGCGCGCCGGCGCATACTCGGCGCAGGCCACGCCCGCGCGCGCGCACGCGACGAGCACGGCGCCGCGCGCCTGACCGACGGAGAGCGCGGTGCGGGCGTCGACGCCGACGAACGACTCCTCGAGCGCGACGGCATCCGGCGCATGCTCGGCGATGAGCGCCTCGACGCCGTCGAAGATCGTCTTGAGGCGGAGCTCCTGAGGCTCGTCGGCGGGCGTCCGCCACCACCCGTGCGCGAGATCGCGCAGGCGTCCGTCTCGCTCGTGGACGATTCCGTACCCGCATGCAGCCGTCCCCGGGTCGATGCCGACGACCTTCACGGCAACACGTTAGGCACGGGCACGGACGTCTCCTTCCGCGCGGTGTCCGCCTCGAAGGGGGACAATGGCGGAGTGAGGGTCGCGCTCGCAGCGCTCGTCGTCGCCATCGCCGCGGCGGCCGTCTTCGCGGGGCTCTTCTTCACGAATACGCCGCAGACGAGGACGCGGACGGTGACGGTGGCCGTGTCCAAGGCGCCCTGCGGGGAGCAGCATCTCTACGGGTACGTCCGCTCGCTCGTCAAGAAGGGCGCCACGTATCAGATGCAGTTCGATCCGGCGGTCTTCACGACCGGACAGACCGCGAACGTCGCGGCGGCGCAGGACCACGTGATCGCACCGGGTGAAGCGATGCCGAACGACAACTACGTCGTCAACGAGAGCCGCCGCACCTACCTCTACCTCGTGCCGTCGTCCACGCCGGTTCGGGTCCTGACGATGGGCGCGAACACCGGCGGATCACCGGTCACGGTCGCGCAACTCGCGGAGCTCGTCGCCGGCGCGAGCCCGGTGAAGCTGTTCGAGCCCATCTCGACAGGCTTCTGGATGTGGGTGCACGTCGATACGGCGTGCGACCTCCGCCAGCAGTACCACCCCTAGCCTGCGACAGCCTCCAACACCGACTCTGGAATGTCGAAGTTCGCGACCACGTCCTGAACGTCGTCGTTCTCCTCGAGCTCGTCGATGAGCCGGAGCACCTTCTTGGCCGACGATTCGTCTGCGACCTCGACGGTCGTCTTCGGCACCATCGTCAGCTCGGCGGACTCCACCGTGAAACCGGCGGCCTCGAGCCCGTTCCGCAGGGCCGCGAGCTCCTCGGGCGGGCAGACGACCTGGTACGTCGTCCCGTCGAGTGAGACGTCGTCGGCGCCCGCATCCGCCGCGGCCAGCGTCAGCTCGTCCTCGTCGGCACCGTCGGCGGAGACCAGGACCACGCCCCGACGCTCGAACAGCCACGCGACCGCGCCGGAACCGCCGAGGTTCCCGTCGTTCTTGTCGAACGCGTGGCGGACGTCGGACGCCGTGCGGTTGCGGTTGTCCGTCAACGCCTCGACGATCACGGCCACGCCGCTCGGGCCGTAGCCCTCGTAGACGACCGTCTCGAACGACGCCGCATCCGCGTCGGCGCCGGATCCGCGCGCGATCGCGCGCTCGATGTTGTCCTTCGGCATCGAGTACGAGCGCGCCTTCTCGATCGCGTTCTGCAACGAGAGGTTTCCGGCGGGATCGGGCCCACCCTCTTTCGCCGCGACGATGATCGCGCGCGACAGCTTCGAGAACAGCTTGCCGCGCTTCGCGTCCGCCGCGCCCTTCTTGTGCTTGATCGAAGACCACTTGCTATGCCCGGACACTGGTCGACTCCCTCACCTGATCGAGGAACAGCTGGTGCACACGCGTATCTTCGGTCAACTCGGGGTGGAACGCGGCGACGAGGAACCTGCCGTCTCGCAGCAGCACCGGCTCGCCGTTGCGCTCGCCGAGGACCTCGACGTGGGGACCGACCTCGCGTACGCGGGGAGCCCGGATGAACACGCCGCACATCGGCTCGTCCTCGTCGGCAAGCCGGACGTCCGCCTCGAAGCTCGCGACCTGCCGTCCGTACGCGTTGCGGTCGACCTCGAGGTCGACGAGACCGAGGTGGCGCCGGTCGAGGACGATCATCCCTGCGCACGTACCAAAGACGGGGCCTTCGAAGCGGCGGATCCCCTCGTCGAGACCGTAGAGCTGCATCAGCCGCATGAACGTCGTCGACTCACCGCCGGGGACGACGAGCCCGTCGAGCCCGTCCAGCTGCTCGGGCTTGCGCACCTCGACGACCTCGGCCCCGAGTCGTCGCAGCACGGCCTCGTGCTCGCGGACGTTGCCCTGGACGGCCAGCACGCCGACGCGTGGGCGCATTACCAGCCGCGGGTCTCGAGCAGCTCTTCGGGCGCGAGCGCAGCCGCGTTCAGCCCGGCCATCGCATCGCCGAGCCCTTGCGACACGCGTGCGAGGACGCCCGCGTCGGTGAAATGCGTCGTCGCCTCGACGATCGCCTTCGCCCGCGTGGACGGATCGGACGACTTGAAGATCCCCGAGCCGACGAAGACACCGTCCGCGCCGAGCTGCATGCACAGCGCCGCGTCGGCGGGCGTCGCGATCCCGCCCGCGGTGAAGGTGACGACGGGGAGCCGGCCGTTCTCGGCCACCCAGCGGACGAGGTCGAGGGGAGCTTGCAGGTTCTTCGACTCGGTGTAGAGCTCGTCCGGGTCCATCGACCCGAGCCGTTTGATCCCGCCGAAGACGGCGCGCATGTGCCGCACGGCGTTGACGATGTCGCCGGTGCCGGCCTCGCCCTTCGTCCGGATCATCGCCGCGCCCTCGCCGATCCGGCGCAAGGCCTCGCCGACGTTGCGGCATCCACAGACGAACGGGATCGTGAACTTCCACTTGTCGATGTGGTGCTCCTCGTCGGCCGGCGTCAGCACCTCGGACTCGTCGACGTAGTCGACCTCGAGCGCCTCGAGGATCTGCGCCTCGACGAAGTGCCCGATCCGAGCCTTCGCCATCACCGGGATCGTCACGGCCTCCTGGATCTCGCGGATCTTGTCGGGGTCGGCCATCCGAGCCACGCCACCCTCGCGACGGATGTCCGCGGGCACGCGCTCGAGCGCCATCACCGCGACAGCGCCCGCATCTTCGGCGATCGCAGCCTGGTCGGCGGTGGTCACGTCCATGATCACGCCGCCCTTGAGCATCTCGGCGAGCCCGCTCTTGACGCGCATCGTCCCGATCTCGGCCATCTGCGGCGATTCTAGCCGCGCCGCCTGGGCGGACCGAGCGGCCGGCGACGCCGCGTCAGGGCGCAGGCGCGGCCGGATCAGGCGGGACCGAGTCGCGTGCCGCGTCGGCCGCGGAGGCAGCCGCCGAACGCGCGCGCCGGATGCGCTCGTCCTCGGGGGCCATGGCGAGGTTCACCTCGACGAGGCGTGCGGCGGCTGCCGCCGCCGCCGCGGCGAGCGTCGCCGCCGCCTGCGCGTCGGCATGGAGATCGGGCCGGGCTCGCATGGCCGCAAGTCCAGCCAGCATCGCGACGTCGGAGGAGCTCGCGGCAATCCGAAGCGGCGCCGCGGCCGCCTCGTCGAGCGCCGCGCCGAGCTCGAGGTCGCGGAGATCGTCCGGGTTTCCGTCCGCGCGCCCGAGCGCCTTCAACGAGGCTACGTAGGCGTCGGCGTCATGCTGGACGAGCGCCGCCAGCCGACCGCGGAGGATGAGGGCCTGGGCCGCGATGCCCGGCGCCTCGGGCCAGCTCTCGCGCGACTCCTGGGCCGTCATCGCCACGAGGCCGGCAGCCATCGCCCCGGCGAGCGCTGCGGCCGAGCCGCCGGCAGGTGCCGGGCCCCAGCTGGAGAGCGCCTCGAGCCAGTCCCGGACGGTCAGCTCCAGGAGGTCGCGCCGGGCCACAACCGGATTCTGACGCGAAACCCGGCCCGGCGTTGTCGCTCGTGCCTGGGCTAGAAGTCCGGCTCGAGCCGACGACGAAGCGCCTCGGCGAGCGCCGGATCGGCCTCGATCCCCTCGGCCTGCAGAGCAGCCTCGAGGTCCGCGATCAGGCGGCGGCGAAACACCGCGTCCTCCTCGGCACGGCGAACGAGGTCGTCGAGCCCGAGCCGGGCAAGCGGGAGCTCCTGAGCGGCGCGAACCCACGCCGCTGGCGCCGGAGGGAGCGCTGCCAGGAGCTCAGCGAGTCTTGTCTCGTCGTAACCGCTCACGTCGACTAGACGGACTCCGCGGGCATTTTCTTCCCTCCCTCGAGCAACTCCCGTAATCGCTTCAGGCAGCGAGAGATCCGGCTGGCGATCGTCCCGGAGGGAATGCCGAGCTCGTTGCCGATCGTCGTATAGCTCTCGTCCCGGCAGAAGAAGCGGTCGAGGATCTCGCGGCAGTGCTCGGGCACGTCGTCGAGTGCCTCGTGAACGGCGATCGCCTCGTCGATCCGAGCAAGCGACTCGTCCACGTCCGGGGGCTCGATCTCCTCCATCGGCGTCTCACGCGAGGCCTCGCGGAGCCGGTCGATGCAGAGCCGGCGCGTGAGCTGGCCGAGCCACGGCCGGATCGCGTCGTCGCTCCGAAGCTTGTCGAGGTGCTGGTAGGCACGGGCGAAGACCTCCTGGAAGACGTCTTCGGCGTCGTGCTGGCTCAGCCGGTATGCCTGATGGCAGATCGCGTAGACGTAGCGCGAGAAACGCTCGACGAGCTCTGCCCAGGCCGCCTGTTCGCCGTTCCGGGCGCGCCGGACCAGGCTCGCATCGGTGCTCGTCTGCGAGGACACGCACGAATCAAAGCGCACCTGCGCCGGGCGTGGAAGTGGGCCCTCCACGGGGCCCACTCCCAGCGATCGTTCGTTTCGGTGCTTCTACGCCGGCGCGTGGCGGCCGGTGTTCCTCCGGCTGGCGAGCATTGCGCCTGCGAGGAGCAGGGCCGCACCCAGCGCGGTCACGAAGCCGACGCCGGCGCTCGTCCAGTCGATGGTGTTCGACGTGGACACGGTTCCGGCGCTTACCGTGGAGTTGCGGATGCCGACGCCTGACCTGGTGCTCGGGAGCACCCGCCCGTACGTCTGCGTCTGGTTCCCGGAGACCTGCGGTGCCGCGGACGGCATCGTGATCGCCAGGCTAGGCGTCTGGTAAGGACTGTCGGGGATGGCGGCCGGGGTTCCGCTGGCCGCGATGTTGCTCTCCTGTGCGAGCGCCGTCTCCGACTCCGTCCGCACCTCGTTCGGATACGCCGCCTGTGCCAGCGCGGTCTCCGACTCGGTGCGCACCTCGTTCGGGTAGGCGTTCACCTGCTGGTACCGGGCCTTCATGCCCTCCGACCGGAGGACGAGCGCACCTTCCATGGCCACAGGACGGATGAGCAACCCGTTTCCTTCCGTCCGGCGCCGTCTGGGCCGCTCACTACCCTCGACCGCGTCCCCGGCCACCCGAGGGGGTCCTGCTTGCGGAAGGTGCCGACCGTCTTGCTGCTCGCGCTCGTGCTCGTGGCGGCGACGGCAAAGTCCGCGGAAGCCCGCAGGTCCGCCGAGGAAACCGGCCGGGCAGTGGTCAGGAACAGCGTCAGCGCCAACTGGTCGGGCTACGCGGCCACCCGCAGCAGGTTCACAGCGGTGACCTCGACCTGGGTCCAGCCGGCGGCCCGCTGCGGGACGGCGACGACATATGCGAGCTTCTGGGTCGGGCTCGACGGCGACGGAAGCGGAACGGTCGAGCAGGCAGGCACCTCTGCGAACTGCGAAGGCGGCCAGGCGAGCTACGGGGCGTGGTGCGAGCTCTATCCGGATTACCCGATCCCCGTGCCGCTCGACGTCCATCCCGGCGACTCGATCACGGCCACGGTCGTGGCCGACGGCGCCGGCCGATTCACGCTGACGCTCCTCGACCGGACGACGTCGGCGTCCTTCGCGACCGTGCAGGAGGCGCCGACCGCGCGCCTCCTTTCGGCCGAGGCCGTCGTCGAGGCGCCCTCGAGCTCGCGCGGGGTCCTCCCGCTCACGAACTTCGGAACCGTTCGGTTCAGCGGGACCCTCGCCAACGGCGTGCCGATCGGGGACTTCGATCCCGACTCGATCAGCATGGCCGCACGGAGCGCCGCCCACGCCTCGGCGCTGAGCGGCGGCACGTCGTTCAGCGTCGTCGTCGGGTCGGCCCACCCGGCCGCTCCGGCCCGGCCCCGGCTGATCCCGCAATGACTGTGACAGTCGTCAACATTTTCTTGCACGTTGCGACTTTTCGGCGTAGACTCGCCCGCGGGGAGCAGATCTCGTCGCATGCACCGCAGCCGCTTGATCGCTGCTGTCGGTGTCGTAACTGCGGCGGCGGCATCGGCAGCGCCTATCGCCTCTTCACGGGTGGCGCAGGTTTCGACGGCTTCGAGCCTCGATGCGGCACTTGCACGGACGGGGTCGAGCGCGGTCGCCTGGCCGAGTCGGCCCGTCGTCACGTTGCACGCGGCACCACAGTCGCAGCGCGTGCTGACGCGACTCGGCCGGCGAACGCGCTTCGGCTCGCCGACGTCGCTGGCGGTCACGCACATCGTGGGGAACTGGGCCGAGGTGATCTCCTCGGCCTTGCCGAACCGCACGCGCGGCTACGTCTCGCTGACGGCCATCTCGGTCACGCTCGATCCGGTGAAGCTCGAGGTCGACCTCTCCGGACACCGGCTCCGCGTCTGGCACGCCCGCAAGCTCGTCCGAACCCTGCCGGTCGCGACGGGCGCGCCCGTCTCGCCCACGCCCACCGGACGGTTCTCGATCACGGACGAGCTGGTCGACTTCGACCGCTACGCGTACGGGTGCTGCGTGCTCGCCCTCTCCGGCCACCAGGTGCAGTTCACACCGGGGTGGCGCGGCGGTGACCGGCTGGCGATCCACGGCGGCGGCGGTCTCGGAGACTCGATCACCAACGGCTGTCTGCACGCATCGGAGCGAGACCTGCACTGGCTGATGCGGGTCGTCCCGCTCGGCACGCAGATCGTGATCCACCGCTGACGGACGGCGACGATCGCTGATGCGGAGCGCGGACAGAGAGCAGCGCAGCAACGTCATCGTCCTGATGGGGACGCGGCCCGAGGCGATCAAGATGTTCCCCGTCGTGCAGGCGCTCGAGCGCAGCACACGGTTCGCGCCGATCGTCGTGACGACGGGACAACATCACGACCTCGTCAGGCCGATCCTCGAGCTCGCGAACGTCGAACCGGATTTCGACCTCGGCGTCGGCCATCCAGGGCTGACGCTCAACGACCTGGTCTCGTCGGTCATCGTCGGGTTGGACCGCTTCTGCCGGGAGCGCTTCGACGCGACCGGCGCAGCGGTCGCGACCCGCGAGGAGATTCGGGAACGCGGGTTTCCCGCCGGCGTCCTCGTCCACGGCGACACGTCCTCGGCCGCCGCCGCGGCACAGACGGCGTTCAACCTCCGCATCCCCGTCGGCCACGTCGAGGCCGGGCTCCGGACGGGGACGACGCTGACCCCGTATCCGGAGGAGCTGAACAGGCAGGTGATCACGCGCATCGCCGCCTTCCACCTCGCTCCGACGTCGCACAACCGGCAGAACCTCGTACGCGAGGGGATCCCTGACGAGCGTGTCTTCGTGACGGGGAACACGGGGATCGACGCGCTGCGGTACGCATCGACGCTCGACCTGCCCTTCGACGACCCTGCCGTCACGACCGCCGTCGAATCGGGGGAACCGTACGTCGTCGTCACCGCGCATCGCAGGGAGAACTGGAACGGCGGGCTCGGCCGGATCGCCGAAGCCGTCGTCCGACTCGCCGCGACGCACACGGACACCCGCTTCGTCGTCCCGCTTCACCCGAACCCGCTCGTTCGTCGCGAGCTCGGCGAGCCGCTTGCCCCCCACGCCAACGTCGTCCGTACCGAACCGCTGGCGTATGCGCAGTTCGCGCGACTGATGGCGCACTCGACCCTGATCCTCACCGACTCGGGCGGCATCCAGGAGGAGGCGCCCGCGCTCGGCGTGCCCGTCCTCGTCGCACGGGAGAGCACGGAGCGCGACGAAGGGGTCGAAGCCGGGACGCTCACGCTCGTCGGCACCCAGCCGGAGCGGATCGTGCGCGAGACGGAGGCGGTGCTGGCCGCACCGGAGGCGCACAGGGTCGATCCGTCCGACAACCCGTACGGCGACGGGCGCGCGGCCGAGCGGATCGTCGAGGCACTCGAGTACCTGGCCGGCGTTGCGCCCGCACCGAGACGGTTCGGACCGGCGTTCTCACGCCGAGAGGTGCTCGAATCGGCGGGCTATCCGTTCGGGATGTTCACGACGCCGGTCGAAGCTCGAGGCGTGCAGCCCGATCGGACCGAGGAGCACGACAAGTGGATCGGACGTTGATCGCGCTCGCGATGCCGTTCGACGGTCTGCCGATCTGGGCGCAGACACTCTTCTACATCGTCTTCTTCGTGATCATCGCGGTCGCGATTTGGACGGCGGTCCTGTTCACGCTCTCACGGCGAGCGCTCCGCTCGGCGCCCGATTCGAACCAGGAGAGGGCCGACGCCTTCCTCTGGGTGTTCCTCGTCCCTGCGCTGGACGAGGCCGTGACCATCCGCGACAGCGTCGAGCGTCTCCTCGCCGTGGAGGCGAGCAACAAGATCGTGCTCGTGATCGACGACGGCTCGACCGACGGCACCGCCTCCGTGCTCGCGGCGATCGACAGCATGGAGCTCGAGGTGCTCCACCGCGTCGCCCCCGACGCGCGGAAGGGAAAGGCCGCGGCGCTGAACGCCGCGTGGCGCAGGCTCGAGCCGCTGCTGACGTCGGGGCGCTGGGCGGGGTGGCCGCGAGAGCGCGTGATCGTGTGCGTCGTCGACGCGGACGGGCGACTCGACCCGCGCGCTCCCGAGCACGTCGCGGGTTACTTCGAGGACGAGGACGTGGGCGGCCTCCAGGTGCTCGTCCGCATCTACAACCGATCGCGGCCGTTGACGTGGTGCCAGGACGTCGAGTTCTCCGTGTACGGGTTGCTCTACCAGGCCGGGAGAACACCGCCCGGGACCGCCGGCATGGGCGGGAACGGACAGTTCAACCGCCTCTCCGCGCTCGACGACGTTTCCGACGCGGAGGCGGGAGGTCCGTGGCGCGACCGCTTGACCGAGGACCAGGACCTCGGCCTCCGCCTCTTCGAAGCAGGCTGGCGCTGTGTCGCCGACGGCAGGACGAGCGTCGACCAGCAGGGCCTCCCCGGCTTCCGCCGGCTGCTGCGTCAGCGGACACGCTGGGCCCAGGGCAATCTGCAGGCGATGGCGCACCTCGGCGGGATGACACGGCTTCGCCGCCCGTGGCTCGTCCGCCTCGACCTCGTCGCGTACCTGCTCATGCCGGCGATCCAGGCGCTCGTCGGCCTCGCGTTCGTGGCCAGCATCTTCCTGGCGATCTTCAACGTCGCCGACTTCTGGGGGAACGGCGGCTGGTGGCAGATCGCGTTCTTCTTCCTGCTCGGTTACGGCGGCATCACCCTCGGCTGCATCGCGCGGGGTGCCCGCACCGGTCCGGCCGGGATCGCGAAGAGCCTGGTGATCGTGCCGGTGTACGCCGCCTACACCTGGCTGATCTGGCCGGTGCTCGCGCGTGCGGTCACGCGCCAGCTGCTGCACCGCACCAACTGGGCGAAGACCGCACGCGAGCCGATCGGCTAGGACGAAGGCGAGCCCGTCGAGCGGAGGCGATGCCTACGGCGCAGGGGCCGCGGGCCCCGGCGCCTCCGGTGGCAGTGATGCCTCCCCCCACGTCCCCCGCTGCCTGCGCCAGACGAGCGCGGCCAGCGCGCCCAGGACGATCGTCGGGACGATCGTCAGGAACCGGTAGACGAGCACCGCCGCGACGACGCCCGCGTTGTTGCCGCCGAATCCGACGAGCGCACCCGTGAGGCCGAGCTCCACGATGCCGATCCCGCCCGGAGTGATCGGAACCGAGCCGATCAGGCGAACGAGGGCCCAGGCGGCGAACGCCTCGGTCGCCGAGACCTGCGACGCGGGCACGTCCAGAGCGCGCAACGAGACCAGGAGCACCACGTACACCGTGAGGGTGTTCGCCAACGTCGTGATCGTGAGCAGGGGCCACCGTCGCTCGAGGAGAGCTCCGGCCTCGTCCCGGAAGCGCTCGAAGCTGGCGCCGTTCCACGTCACCGGGCCGCGACGGAACTTGGCGAGCCCCCAGTTCGAGAACCGTGCGGCGACGTCGCCGATGTCGCTCGCGAGGCGGTCGCTCAACAGGACGAGGACGAAGCCCGCGACGATGATGCCGAGCACGGCGACGCCGATGAACGCGGCTGTCGCGAGTGCAGCGCTGTGCTCGCCCGTGATCGTCAACATGAACACCGCGACGATCGGAAAGACGAGGTTGAAAAACTGGTTCCAGAGACCGGTGAGCGTCACCGCACGCGTCACGTCGCCCGCTGTGAACCGCCAGCTGCGCAGCATGCCGTACGAGCCCGCCACCCCTGCCGCGATCCCACCCGGAATCACGCTGGACAATGCCGTGGACGCCTGGGTGACGACCATCGCCTGCATGAACGTCAACCCCTGCAGCACGACCTGCCAGGGCGGCGCGAACGTCACGATGTTGATGGCGGTCGCGGCGAGCAACGCACCGATCCACGGCCACGAGAGCTGCTGCACGACGCGCCAGACGTCGTGGTAGTTCGCGATCGTCGGCAGGAAGTAGACGAACGTCGCGACGATCAGGCCGACGCTGATCGCGGCGAGCAGGATCCGCTTCAGCGGGAGTTTGCGAAGACGCCGAATCAGAACCGAAGCCTGCCAGATCGACGGTACGGGATACTCGTCCGCCAACCCCTACCTGCAGAGGAGATTCGATGGGAATCGTCGTTCGCTACAACCCCGTCGGCGTGACCGGCGCGGCCTACGACAAGGTCAACGCACGCATCCAAGGCACGCTCGACTGGCCGCCGGAGGGATTGGAGTTCCACGTCTCCTTCGGCGAGGAGGGAGACCTCCGCGTCAGCGAGGTCTGGAACTCCCGCGAGCAATGGGAGGCCTGGGCGCAGCAGATCATGCCGATCCTCGTCGACGAGGAGATCCAGTTTGCCGGTGACCCCGAAGTGTTCGAGGTCCACAACATCGAGAGACCCTAGGCGCGGCCAACGGTGCACCGGCGGTGGAGAGGACGACGGTCGACGCCGTCCCCCGTCTCGATCACGAACCCTGATCTCCCGGTCGGATCGCAGCCCGGCAGTGCATGCACCAGAGGCCGACCGGCGTGCGGCTGCGAGGGATTCCCTTCAGCCGGTCGCCGCGAGGCCGCTGCCACCATCGACAGTCTCACCGCGCATGTCGGAGTCCCGAGCTGCTGGGAGAGACCCGGCCGGAGACGCATCGTCTCCGGCCCGTTCCGTACGAGCTAGTAGATCGTCGGCAGCTCGTTCACCTTCGTAAGTGCTTCCTCCAGAGTCGAGACCTGGTAGATGTCGACCGTGTTCCACTGGCCGAGCCGCGACTGGAACGCGAACTCGCGCACGGTGTTCATGTCGTCGGCCTCGACGGCGACGAACACCATGTGGTTGTTCATCGGCACGTAGGTCGCGAGCAACTTCACGCCGAGCTTCTCGGCGAGAGCGGGAATCTCCCCGGCGCCTTCCTGGGAGAGCTGCCGAATCGCCTTGTTCGACGCCGGACACAGGTCGGGCGGGTGATTGCCGACGATCAGGTACTGCATCGGTGAATCCTCCTTCTTCGAGGGGCACGACCGTACTACTCGGGGTCTTCTCCATCAACCGCCTCGGTTCGCGTGCGCGTCGCGCTCGAGCGCCGGCCGCCACCGGGACCGCCGCGTTGCAGCGGTCCCGGCGACACGGCGCTCTGTCCGGGACTCAGAGGTGACCCTTGCAGGAGCCTCCGTCGGCGTCGCTGTTCGCTCCATCCGGGCAGATCGTGTGGAGCCATGTGGCTCCGTTGGTGTTTGCGGCCGCGGCGTTCGCTCCCGACAGATCCGCTCCGGCGAGGTCGGCACCGTTGAGGTTCGCGGCACGGAGATCTGCGTTCTCGAGGTCGGCGTGCGCGAGGTCCGCCTGGTTCAGGTTCGCGCCGGCGAGGTTTGCGCCATCGAGGTCCGCGTACGGGAGGAATGCGGCGTTGAGGTTCGCGCCGTTCAGCGCGGCTCCGGTCAGCTCAGCTCCGGAGAGATCCGCGCTCTGCATGTTCCTGCCGCCGAGCTTGGCGTTCCTCAGATCGACCCGGCCGGTGTCCTGATCGAGGATCACCGATGGGTTCGAGCACTTCGCGAAATCGAACATGCCGGCGAGGTCGAAGGCGGCATGTTCCTTTTTGTCCGTCGCCGCGAGCACGTGATCGAAGGAGCCCGGAATCGACGGCAGGTGCCAGTTGTACTCGACGAAGTTGATGATCGAGGTCTGGTCGGTCAAGTTGTGGTCGACCGCGTTCTGCCGTGCGCACGGCGAGATCACGAGCATCGGCAGCCGCGGGCCGAATCCGCAACGGCCCTGCTCGCCGCCGAGCGGCGCCGTCGTCTGCGGCTTGGACCCACACTGCTGTGACTTCGCGTTCGTCGAGCTGATCGTGCCGAGCACGGTGTTCGTGAGGTTGTCCGCGGGCGACAAGGACGGATTGACGACGCCGCTCGAGGCGTGGTCGTACCAACCGTCGGAGTCGTCGTAGTTGACGACGATCGCCGTGCTCGACCAGTCCGGCGAGCGCATGAGCGAGTTGATCTCCTCGACGAGGAACTCCTGCTCGTCGGCGGGATCGGAGTAGGCGGCGTGGCCGTCCTGGTAACCGGGAGCCTTCAGGAAGCTCACTGCCGGGAGCGCGGACGGAGGAAGCTTGCCCGCGGTGATCGCGGCGACGAGTTGGTCGAAGTCGCTCGTGTCGTACTGGTGGTTCGGCGTATCGAACTGCGGGACGCCCGCGACGAAGCTCTGGGTGTCCGTCCCGATCGAGGAGAGACTGTCGGGCCCGCTGACGAGGTCGCTCCCGCCCGCGTCGGTCACGATCGTCAGGTGGTGCGGGTTCGCGGTCGACGCGTAGTACTGGAACGGCTCGTGATGCGCGATGTAGTCGTCCTTGAAGCCGTAGGCGTGCGTCGACACGGTCGCCCCGAACGCGACGCCGACCGGGTGGTCCGAGTCGCAGAGCGCCTGGTTGCTCGCACCCGTCGGGACGACCTTGCCGGTGAAGCTGCCGGAGAACTCGTCCGGGATGAACGTCGCCGTCGGCTGTCCGGCATGTCCGATCTCCGGAGCGGCAGCCGCGGTCGCGAACGGGGTGGTCGGTCGGAAACCGCCCTGGAACCAACCCCACGAGATGCCGGCGGTGTTCAGCTCGTTGCCGATGTTGGTGCCTGTGAGCGCGACGGCATCGCGCGTCGTGCAGTCGTCCCAGTAGGGCTGCGCGTCGCTCGTGAGCGAGAAGCCGCCGTTCCCGTCGGCTGCGATGTCGCCGTCGTGGACGGTCGCGCTGTCGATCGTCACCGGGCTCGTGTGCGTGGCGCCGTCCGACTCGTGCCCTGTATCGACGCCACCCGTGTTCCCGGAGGCGAGGTTGATGGCTCCCGGGGCGGACGGGCCGAATGTCGTTCCGTACGAGTTGTCGCTCATCGCGTAGCGCTGCGCGTAGTTCCACAGACCTGTGACGGCGTTCCCGTCGTAGTAGTCCATCACGGTCTTCGGGTCGCACAGCGCGCCGCCGGAGCTCGATCCATTCCCCGGTGCGTGCGAGTTGCCGTCCGTGCCGACGCTCTGGACGAACTGATCCATCGCGCCGCCGTCGAATGCTTGCTGCTCGTCGCTGTAGTCGTGGTCCTGGTCGCACGTGATCTCGCCGTTGCCATTCCCGCCGGGCCCGGTCGGGCTCGTGTCCAGGCGGATCGGCAAGCTCGTGTTCGGGTTCGTCGTCGTGAGGTCGGTGCCGTGCCTCAAGCTCGCCGGAATCGACGAGGCGGTTGCCGCCACGAGCCCGTCGACCTTCGGCGTGCCCGGTACCCCGACGAACGGTTGACCGTCGGTGTTCGCCGCCGACGGGTACGTCCCGAAGTAGTGGTCGAACGAGACGTTCTCCTGAAAGATCACGACCAAATGTTTGATCGGCGTCGCTGTGCCGGTCGCAGCGACCTGTCTGGCGCTTCGTTCGCCCGCGCTGGCGATCTGGGTGGCGAGCAACGCTGCCACGAGAGTCGCCGCGAGCACACCGATGAGCGCGCGCGTGTACGACATCGAAACCTCCCCCTCGTCGTCGTCTCAGTGAGGCCGTGCACACCGCACCGGCCGCAGGCGAGTCTCGACCAGGCCGAGGCGGCCGTGGGTTACGAAACAGTTGGAGGACGGTGCACCTTTGGTAACACGTGCTCGGTCAGCGCATCGCCACGGAAAGCCTGCGTGACGAACCGGCGGTGTTGGAGGGGCGTTCGCTCGGGTTCACGCAGGGACTGATGAAAGCGCAGCGCCCGACCCGGCCCGCTCGCCCACGACGCCCCCCGAAGATAAGACGCCCGATGCGGGGTCGAGTTGTGACAGGCGACCGTCCGCGCACAGCCTTGCGTACGGCGCGATTCCATCTGTCAGGGGGTCACGCGATAGATCACGCCGCTCTGATCGCCGGTATAGAGGCTGCCGCCGGCGGTGCCGAGTGCGATCACGGGTGCAGGGAACCCCGACAGGAAGGGTGTCGGCGTACCGCCGTTCGGTGGCATCGACACGACCACGGGGCCATTGCCGAGGCCACCGTAGAGCGCCACGTAAAGCTTGCCGTTCAGGTAGCCGAGCCCCATGGGGGAGGAATGAGCCGGCAGTCGGACGAGCGGCTGGGCGTAGTTCGGACACGTACTCGGGGTCGCCGGGCATGTCGGGAAGCCGTAGTTCGCGCCACGCTTGATCGCGAGGAGGTAGTCGGGCGGGCGGTTCGGGCCGAGGTCGTCCTGGTTGAGAGCGGAGACGAGAGGTAATGCATGGCCGGGTAGGAAGAGTGGCTGCCACGGTTGGCGGATCCCGGTTGCGATGACGCTGGGCGAACCCGTTGCCGGATCGACGGACACGAACGAGGCGCTGGAGTTCGGTGTCGGCGGGGGCGGGACGGTATCCGCTCCGACGTAGATCAACCCGTCGGGTCCGACAGCCGGGCCTCTGAAGCTTCCATAGTTCTCCGGCGTCCTGACGACGCGTGCCTTCCGAAAACGCGTGCCGTTCCAGCCGCTCCACGCGACGAGCGCGGTGCTGGTGCTCAGGTAGAGGGTGTCCTTCGCGGCCGCGAGGCCATACACGTGCAGCGGCGAGCCTCGCACTCTGATCGCCTTGCCGCCGCCGAGAACGTAGACGCCACCCACCACGTTCGGGTTCTGCTCGTCGCCGTAACCGGCGACAAAGAGCCGTCCGGCGAAGACGGCGAACTCGGTCGGAGTCGGTACGCCGCGAGCGACGACCGTCACCCTTCGGTGCCCGGCTGCCTGCGGGAGCGCAGGAGCCCTGGCTGCCGCCGGCAGCAGGGGAGCCTTCGCGGCCGCCCCAGCGGCGGTGAGTGCGATCGCCGTCGCAAGTGCGGCGATCCAGACCCTCGGCATCAGCGCGCCTTGTGCAAGGCACCAGAGTAGTCACGCGTCGCCGTCATGTCGCAACGGTGTGAGTGGGCCCGCCTGGACTCGAACCAGGGACCAACGGATTATGAGTCCGCTGCTCTGACCAACTGAGCTACGGGCCCCGCGCGAGGGACGCTAGCCGACCCGTGCGCCCCTCCGAAACCGAGTCGCAGGCTGCCGCCGTAGAGAGAGCATGCGACGGGTCTGGATCCCGCTTCCGGCGGCACCGTTGCCCGCGGTCTGCGGCGGCACCTCGAGCTCCTCGAGCTCGTGGTCGCAGGCCGCGGGCAACCGCTGAAAGCCGCTGCGCAGAGCGATCGGCCGGCAGCAGAGCCGCGCCGGGCGGTTCGCCTTCACCCCGGCTCGCGGAACACGCACAATATGCTGCGTGCTGCGAGCCGAAGGAGGTTGACCGGAACGTGAAGGTGTTCCAGCGGCAGACA
>DASPSY010000056.1:0-35441 GCA_035623685.1 Gaiellaceae bacterium | reverse complement strand
CTCCGGCCGGACGGCCTGCTCGCGCTGCTCTCACACCGCTTCCTCCCCGACGAGGGCTCGAGCGGCGCCGACGCCGAGTTCCGCGAGTTGCTCCGCCGGTACGTCCCCGACGCCGTGGACGAGATCCCTCCGCGACAGAGCCTAGAGGAGCTCCTCTCGCGTGCGCACGAGGTACGCGACAACGCGTCCGCGGTCTGGGACCGGCTGATGAGCTCGAAGCACGGCCTCGCCCTTGCCGATGCGGCCGACCTCTTCACCGACGTCGAGGTCGAGGCGCGGGTCGAGGAAGGCGAGCAGACGGCCGACGAGCTCCGCGCGCACTTCCGGACGACGTCGCTCTGGTTCCGGATCGACCCTGACCGGCGCGTCGCGTTCGAGCGCGAGGATCGCGCGCTGATCGAGCGGCACGGCGGGACGATCCGGTTCTCGATGGCCGCGGTCCTGATGACCGCGCGACGATCAGGCCTGGGCGCGTAGCCCGTCGTACGTCCCCCACTCCTCACGAAGCGCCGAGCAGATCTCGCCGATCGTGCAGCGCGCGCGCAGCGCCTCACGCATCGGGACGAGGAGGTTCTGTTCGCCCCGCGCGACTCGCGTTACCTCGATCAACGCACGCTCCGCGTCGCCGCCGTTTCGCTCGGCGCGCACGCGCGCGGTGCGCTCGAGCTGCCGACGCTCCGCCTCCGGGTCGAGGCGGTGGAGTTCGATCGGCTCCTCGTCGGTCTCGGTGAACTGGTTGACGCCGACGATCACACGCTCGCCCGACTCGACCTGACGCTGGTAGTCGAATGCGGCCCGCTCGATCTCCTCCTGGACAAACCCACGCTCGATCGCCGCAACGGCGCCGCCCAGCTCGTCGACGCGCTCGATCAACTCCCACGTACGCGACTCGAGCTCGTCCGTCAGCGCCTCGATGAAGTACGCGCCCCCGAGCGGATCCGCAGTATCCGTCCCACCCGCCTCGTTGGCGAGCAGTTGCTGCGTCCGAAGGGCGATCCGCGCGCTCCGCTCGGTCGGCAACGCGAGCGCCTCGTCGAACCCGTTCGTGTGGATCGACTGCGCGCCGCCGCAGACCGCGGAGAACGCCTGCAGCGCGACACGCACGACGTTGTTCTCCGGCTGCTGCGCCGTCAGCGTCGAGCCGCCGGTCTGCGCATGGAACCGCAGCGCACACGCACGTGGATTCGTCGCGCCGAATCGCTCGCTCATGATCCGCGCCCACAAGCGGCGGGCAGCCCTGAACTTCGCCACTTCCTGGAAGAAGTGGTTGTGCGCGTTGAAGAAGAACGAGATGCGCGCCCCGAACTCGTCCGGCGACAGGCCCGCGGCGACGGCCGCATCGCAGTACGCGATCCCGTTGGCGAGCGTGAACGCGAGCTCTTGCACCGCAGTCGAGCCCGCCTCGCGGATGTGGTAGCCGGAGATCGAGATCGTGTTCCACTTCGGGACGCGCTCTGAGCAATACGCGAACAGGTCGGTCGTCAGTCGCATCGACGGACGTGGCGGGAAGATGTAGTTCCCGCGTGCGACGTACTCCTTGAGGATGTCGTTCTGCACGGTGCCTCGCAGCTCGTCGGCCGCAACGCCACGCTCCGCCGCGACGAGCTCGTACAGGAGCAGCAGGAGCGAGGCCGGCGCGTTGATCGTCATCGAGGTCGAGACGCCTTCGAGCGGGATGCCGTCGAGCAGCAGCTCCATGTCGGCGATCGAGTCGATCGCGACACCCGTGCGGCCGACCTCGCCGAGCGAGCGTGGGTCGTCCGAGTCGTAGCCGAGCTGCGTCGGAAGGTCGAAGGCGACCGAAAGGCCGGTCTGGCCGCGTTCGAGCAGGTAGCGGAAGCGCTCGTTCGTCTCCTCCGCCGACGCAAAGCCTGCGTACTGGCGGATCGTCCACGGACGCAGCCGGTACATGTCGGCGTACGGCCCGCGCGTGAACGGAAACTCGCCCGGGAGCTCGAGCTCGTCGGGTGCGTCGCCGGCCTCGTACGTCGGCTTGATCTCGATGCCGGAGTCGGTCTCGCGCCGGTCCGTCGTGGCCACGGGCAAGATGGTACGTCGTGACGATCACGGTGAGGCTCTTCGCGGGGCTGCGCGAGCGCGCGGGCTGGTCGAGACGCGAGCTCGACGGTGTCGTTCGCGTCGACGACGTCTGGCCGGCGCTCGGTCTCGGGGTCGAGCCTGCGGGCCTCCTCTACGCCGTCAACAAGGAGTACGCGACGCGCGAGCGTGAGCTCGCCGAGGGTGACGAGGTGGCGGTGATCCCGCCCGTCAGCGGCGGCGACTTCGTGCTCAGCGAGCAGCCGCTCTCCCTCGACGCCGTCGTCGACGAGGTGCGGACGCCCGATGCCGGAGCGATCGCGACCTTCGTCGGGACGACCCGGGTCAACTCGCGAGGCCATGTGGTCGAGCGTCTCGAATACGAGGCGTTCGAGGGGATGGCCGAGCAGGTCATGGGCGAGATCGCGTCCGAGCTGCTCGCGCGCCACGATCTCTGCGCGATCGCGATCCACCATCGGACGGGCACGGTCGAGATCGGCGAGCCCTCGGTCGTGATCGCCGTGTCCGCCCCCCACCGGCACGACGCGCTCGCGGCCTGCCGCGAGGCGATCGACACCCTGAAGGAGCGGGTCCCGCTCTGGAAGAAGGAGGTCTACGAGGGCGGAGAGGAGTGGATCGGCCGCGGCTCCTGAGCCGAGGATGCAGAACCGATAGTTCTAGGCACAATGAGCGGTATGGAGCAGTATCCCCAGGAGCTGCGCGACTACGAGCCGGTCCAGCCGCGCGGCGGGATCGACTGGCGCGGCGCGGCGCGGAAGGTGTGGGCGCCGATCGCGGCAATCGGTGCCTTCCTGGCGAAGTTCGGCGCCGTCCTCTTCAAGTTCAAGTTCCTGTTCTCGATGATCATCTCGTTCGGGGCGTACCTGCTCCTCGGTCCGTGGTGGTTCGCACTCGGGCTCGTCGGTCTCCTCTTCGTCCACGAGATGGGCCACGTGCTCGAGGCGAAGCGCCAGGGCCTACCCGTGTCGGTACCCGTCTTCATCCCGTTCCTCGGCGCGATGATCACGATGA
Source organism: Gaiellaceae bacterium (assembly GCA_035623685.1). GTDB lineage: Bacteria > Actinomycetota > Thermoleophilia > Gaiellales > Gaiellaceae > 3-1-20CM-4-69-9. Next base: position 32,372 of record DASPSY010000056.1, on the reverse strand, counting down.
AGGAGATGCCGCGCGACGCCTGGCGTGAGGCGCGGCTCGCGATCGCCGGCCCGATCCTCGGTTCGCTCGGCGCCCTTGTCCTCTATGGCGTCGGGGTCGCGTACGACTCGCACGACTTGAAGGCGCTCGCCTTCCTCGGCTTCTTCCTCAACCTCTTCAACCTCCTGCCCGTCGTCCCCCTCGACGGCGGCCGCGTGACCGCGTCGCTGCACCCTGTCCTCTGGCTGCTCGGGTTCGTCGGCCTCCTCGCGCTCGTGGTCTATCGCCCTAACCCGATCCTGATCATCATCCTGCTGCTCGCGGGCTCGGAGCTGTGGCGCCGCTGGCAGCTCCGCGGACATCCCCAGATGAGCAGCTACTACCAGGTCGAGCCGCGACGGCGGCTGCTGATGGGCGTGCTGTACTTCGGACTCGCGGCGCTGCTCGTGTTCGGCATGCACGCGACGCACGTGCCGCACAGCTTCTAGCCGCACGTGGAAGACCGGCGCATCCTCTCGGCCGACACGACGGCCGCCGACCTCGAGGAGCACGTCGACCACATCGCGCAGGAGTTCTGCGAGGGCTTCGCGACGGTCGACCGCATCGACCGCCCGGCGGTGACGATCTTCGGCTCGGCCCGCGTGCGGGAAGGAGAGGCGCCGTATGAGGAGGCGAGAACCGTCGCGCGGCGCTTCGCCGATCGCGGCTGGGCGGTCGTCACCGGCGGCGGCCCGGGGGTGATGGAGGCGGCGAACCGCGGAGCGCAGGAAGGCGGCGGCCTCTCGGTCGGCTTCGGCATCGAGCTCCCGCACGAGCAGGCGACGAACCAGTACCTCGACATCTCACTGACCTTCCGCCACTTCTACGTGCGCAAGACGATGTTCGTGAAGGCGGCCGAGGGCTTCGTCGTCTTTCCCGGTGGCTTCGGAACGGCGGACGAGCTGTTCGAGGCGCTGACGCTGATCCAGACCGGCAAGGTGCGTCACTTCCCGGTGGTGCTGTTCGACGCCGCGTACTGGGACGAGCTGCTCGACTGGTTCCGCGACGACTTGCTCGCGCACGGGATGATCTCGCCCGGCGACCTCGACCTCCTGCACGTGACGGACGATCCCGACGTCGCGGTGTCGCACGTGCTCCATGCCTACGAGGCCCGCACGGCGCAGACGCCGGAGTCGCCCGTGAAGGCCGACGCGTAGTAGCCTCGCCGCGGCGCCTAGTAGTCCGCGCGCAGACCGGGAGCTAGCCTTCGCACGATGGAGTTGCGCGACCTCCCGTCGGTCGACGAGCTGGCCGGTACCCGCGACGACCCGCTCGCCGTCGACGCGGCGCGGGCCGTGCTGGAGCGCGCACGCGACGCGATTCGGGCCGGCGACGATCCGGGCGATCTCGCGGCACGCCTCGACGAGGAGCTCGCGTCCGTTCGCGCGCCTGCACTTCGGCGCGTCATCAACGGCACAGGCGTGCTGGTACACACGAACCTCGGACGCGCGCCGCTCGCTCACGAGGCGATCGAGCGCGTGCGCGAGGCCGCGCGCGGCTACTCCAACCTCGAGTACGACCTCGGCCGCGGCTCCCGCGGGTCAAGGCAGGATCACGTCGCGCCGATCCTTCGACGGCTGACAGGAGCGGAGGCGGCGCTCGTCGTGAACAACAACGCGGCGGCGGTGATGCTCGCGCTCGCAGCGCTGGCCGAGGGACGCGAGGTGCTCGTCTCGCGCGGCGAGCTGATCGAGATCGGCGACGGCTTCCGGATCCCGGACGTCCTCGTCCGGTCGGGTGCGCACCTCCGCGAAGTCGGGACGACCAACCGGACGCGCGCCGCCGACTACGAGCGAGCGATCGGCGCGGAGACCGCGTTGATCCTTCGCGTACACCAGTCCAACTTTCGCGTGGTCGGCTTCACCGAGCAACCGCGACTCGGCGAGCTCGCGGCGATCGCGCACGATCGCGGGCTCGCGCTCGTCGACGACCTCGGCTCGGGCGCGCTCACCGACGGCCATGGCCCGCCGCTCGCCGACGAGCCGACCGCGCGTGAGAGTCTCGCCGCCGGGGCCGACCTCGTCTGCTTCTCCGGCGACAAGCTGCTCGGCGGCCCTCAAGCCGGCATCGTCGCCGGGCGAAAGGATCTCGTCGAGCAGCTCCGCCGCCACCCGTTGCAACGCGCACTCCGTGCCGACAAGCTGACGATCGCGGCGCTCGAGGGAACACTTGCGCTCTACCTCGATGCGCCGAGGCGCGTGCCGGTGCTGCGGATGCTGCTCGAGGAGACCGACACGGTGCGTGTCCGCGCCGAGCGCCTCGCGCGGCTCGTCGACGGCGAGGTCGAGGAGACGGTCGCGCGTGCAGGCGGCGGCGCGCTGCCCCTTGCGGAGCTGCCGAGCTTCGCCTGCGCGGTCGAGGAGGATCTGGCCGCGAAGCTCCGCGCCGGGGACCCGCCCGTCGTCGGCGTCCTCCGCGACGGGCGGCTGCTCCTCGACTGCCGGACGATGACGGATGTGGAGGTCGACGAGGTCGCGGCGGCCGTGCGCGCCGCGCGGGCGTGAGCGAGCCTTCCCCCGAAGGACAGCTCTGGGGCCTGATGCGCGGCGCGCTCGCGGCGAAGGCGCTCGGCGCGGCGGCCGATCTCGGCGTGGCCGACGCGCTCGCCGACGGCCCCCGACCCGTCGCGGAGCTCGCGGAGGAACTGGCCGCCGATCCGGACACGCTGCACCGCATCCTGAGAGCGCTTGCCTCTGACGGCGTCTTCGCCGAAGGCGAGCCCGGCGTCTTTCGCAACACGCGTGCGTCCGAGCTGCTCCGCGCAGGCGGGTCCGGGGCGTGGCGGGAGTTCGCGCACCTCTTCGGCGGCGTGTTCTACGACGCGACGGTCGGCCTCGAAGCGCGGCCGAGCCGGTCGACCTTCGCCGAGGCGTTCGGCGACGACTACTGGACGTGGCTCGGCGCACATCCCGAGGAGCGGGCGATCTTCGACCGTGCGATGGGCGGCGGCAAGGAACGGTCCGGCGAGCGGCTGAGCGCGCTCGACTGGAGAGGCGACGAGACGGTCGTCGACGTCGGCGGCGGGAACGGTGCGCTGCTCCGCGAGCTCTTCGAACGCGTCCCCGACATCCGCGGCATCGTCGTCGACCTGCCGGAGACCGTGCGCGACGACGAGCTCGGCGACCGGATCGAGTTCGTCGAGGGCAGCTTCTTCGAGAGCGTCCCCGCCGGCGACGTCTACGTCCTCTCCGGGATCCTCCACGACTGGGACGACGAGCGGGCCGCCGCGATCCTCCGCACGATCCGCACCGCTGCTCCCGACGATGCTCGTCTCGTCGTCGTCGAGTCCGTCATCGATCCCGGAAACGAGCCCGACGGAGCGAAGTGGCTCGACCTGCTCATGCTCGTGCTCGCCGACGGCCGCGAGCGCACGGTGACGGAGTGGCGCAGCCTCCTGGAGCAGACGGGGTTCGTCGCCGACGAGATCGAGGACGGATTGATCAGAGCACGATGCCGCTGACGATAGGCACCGCGGGGCACATCGACCACGGCAAGACGTGGCTCGTGCGCGCGCTGACCGGCGTCGACACGGACCGGCTGCCGGAGGAGCGGTCACGGTCGATCTCGATCGACCTCGGCTTCGCGCCGCTCGACCTGCCGGACGGGCGACGCCTCTCGCTGATCGACGTGCCCGGCCACGAACGGTTCGTCCGCACAATGGTCGCGGGTGCCACGGGGATCGATCTCTTCCTGCTGGTGGTCGAGGCGGTCGAGGGCGCGCGACCCCAGACCCACGAGCATCTCGCGGTGCTACGCCTGCTCGGCGTCGACCGCGGTGTCGTCGCGGTGACGAAGTCGGATCTCGTCGACGACGACACGCGAGCTCGCGCGATTGCCTCGGCCCGCGAGCTGGTTCCCGGCGCCGAGGTCGTCGCTGTCAGCGCGAAGACCGGCGTGGGGCTCGATGATCTTCGAGCGGCCCTCGCACGCGCGGCCGACGACGTCGAACGCGATCGCGTGCGCGACAAGGAAGCGACTCGGCTGTACGTCGACCGCTCGTTCACGCTGCGCGGGATCGGCACCGTTGCGACCGGAACGCTCTGGTCCGGCCGGATCGAGGCGGGCGACCGGCTGCGGGCGGAGCCGTCCGGGGTCGACGTGCGCGTGCGCAGCGTCCACGTCCACGACCGGCCGGTCGAAGTGGCGGAAGCCGGTCAGCGTGTCGCGGTCGCGCTGCCGAACATCGAGCGGCGCGAGCTCCGCCGCGGCGACGTCCTCGTTGCACAGGGGACGTACACGCCGAGCTACCGGCTCGACGTCGAGCTGGAGGAGCTCGAGCCGGTTCCGCCACGCGCGCTGCTCCACCACGGCAGCGGCTCGTCACTCGCACGCGTCGTCCGGGCGGGACGGTTCGCGCAGCTCAGACTCGCGGTGCCGGTCGTCGCCGTGCGCGGCGACGCCTTCGTCCTGCGGGCGGGGACGACGGTCGGCGGCGGACGCGTGCTCGACCCCGCGCCGCCGCGGCACGCGGACCCCGACCGCTTCGAGCGACTCGCGCGGGGCGAGACCCTCGTCTCGGCGCCGGTCCTCGACGACGACGGCAGGTGGCGCTTCTCGGAGGAGTGGCTCGCCGAGCTGTGCGAGCAGCTCGACCGCGCGTTCGACCTCGCCGACCCGCTCGACCCTGGCATCCCCGCGCCGACGGAGCCGTGGGCCGCCGCCGTGGCCGGCGAGCTGGGCCTCGAGCGTCGCGGCTCGCGGCTCTACCGCCCCGGCTCGACCGGCGAGCTCGGCGCGCGGGAGGCGGAGGCGAGCGAGCTCGAGGCGACACTCGGGCTCGAGCCGGTGAAGGTTGCGGATCGGCAACTTGGACGCTTCCTCGAGGAGCGCGGCCGGCTTGTCCGCGTGGGTGACGGGTTCGCGGTCTCTCCTGCTGCGTACGAGCGCGCACGAGCAGTGCTCGTCGACGAATGCGGCGCCGCCGGCCGGATCACGCTCGCGCGCTTCCGGGACCTGCTCGGCACGTCGCGCAAGACCGCGCAGATGCTGCTCGAGCGGTTCGACGCCGACGGGCTCACGCGGCGGACCGGCGACGAGCGCGTGCTTCGGCGTTCCACGCGGCCGGAGTAGGATCGCGCGGATGGGCCACGCCGACGACGCCGACACGCTGCGCGAAACGATCGAGCGTTACAACGACGCGTGGAACAGGCAGGACGTCGACGCGATCGTCGCCTGCCATGCGCCCGACTTCGTCTTCCACAACTGGACCGCGAACGAGCGCGTCGAGGCCGACCACAGCCGCGAGCACATCTCGCGGATCTTCGCGAACACGCCCACGCTGCGCTTCACGGGCCGCCGCCTGTACGCGCGCGACGGCCTGGTCGTCAGCGAGTGGACGGCGCGAGCCGAGCGCGACGGTCAGGTCCTCGAGTGGGACGGCGTCGACGTGTTCCCCTTCGAGAATGGCTTGATCAAGCGGAAGGACGTCTACTCGTCCTCGCATGCGCCACGAACGGGGGATCGGGGCACAGCCGCCTGACGCCGAGATTGGGAGGGCGGCGTCACTGTCTCAACCTGCGGAAAGGCGGCACAACATGTCTGCGGTAGTCCTCAAGCGCAAGCTGCGCAACTTCCCGAGCGGAAGCCTCAGCGTGCGCGTCGTCGGCTCCTAGCGAGCCCAACCGCGTCGGCTAGCCGACGCGAAAGGTGAAGACGTCCGGTCGGTGATAGTGCCCGGCCGGATCGAAGCGCTGACGCTCCTCGTAGAGACGAGCCGGCTCCAGGTCCGCGAAGAGGATCCCCTCCTCGTTCCACAGCGGCCCGGCGAGATATCCGCCGTCAGGTCCGAGGATCGCCGATCCACCCCTCCCCACCAGCTCCGGACCGTCCGCGAGCAAGACGTCGTCGGGGAAGCTCGACGCTCGCTGGAACACGCAGCACGAGAGCACGAACGCGCGCGCCTCGCGTGCGATGTGCTGGACGGAGACGTGCCAGTCCTCGCTGTCGTCCGCTGTCGGCGCCAGGTATACCTCGACGCCCGACTCGTAGAGCGAGAACCGCGCCAGGGGCATGAAGTTCTCCCAGCAGATCAGCCCGCCGACGCGGCCCAGGTCGGTGTCGACGGCCGAGAGGCCCTCCCCGTCGCCGAGTCCCCACACGAGCCGTTCGTGGTTCGTCGGCATCAGCTTGCGGTGATGGACCGCGAGTTCGCCGTGCGACGAAAACAGCAATAGCACGTTGTAGAGCGTGCCGCCGTCGAGCTCGTTCGCCCCGACCGCGAGCCAGAGCCCGTTCGCTCGTGCGATCGACGCGATGCGATCGACCTCGGGGCTCGGCACGCGGAGGCTCTGCTGCGCGAGGCGGGCGAAGATCTCCTTCGCGTTGCTGTCCGACTGCATCAGGTACCTCGCCCAGCGGTTCGACGGGTACACCGGGATGAACGCCTCCGGGAAGAGCGCGAGCCTCGCGCCGCCGTGCGCCACCTCCTCCGCGAGACGCTCGAGCTTGTCGATCGTCGCGTCCCGGTCGAGGATCACCGGCTCTGCCTGGACGCAGGCGACCGTCACGCGCTCGTTCACCGGACGAGCCTAGCCATAACCGCCGCCGCCGGGCGTCTCGATCGTCACGGTGTCTCCGGCATCGAGGTGTCGCGTCACCTTCCCGGGCAAGGGCCCGCCGTTGAGGAGGTTCGACCCCGGCCTGCCCGGGCCGCCGCCGCCTTCTCCCTGCGGTGCGTGTCGGCGTCGCTCCGAGATGATCGACAGACGGCACGGCTCGAGCACACGCAGCTCGCGCACGACGCCGTTCCCACCACGGTGAACACCAGTACCGCCGGAGCCGAGCCGGAGCGCGTACCGCTCGACGCGCATCGGGTACTGCAGCTCGAGCGCCTCTACCGGTGTCGAGAGCGTGTTCGACATCGCCACGTGTACCGCGCTCGGGCCGTCGGCATCCGGACACGCACCCTGACCGCCGCCGATCGTCTCGTAATACGTGAACCGATCGTTGCCGAGCGTGACGTTGTTCATCGTTCCCTGTCCCTGCGCCGGCACGTCGATCGCGCGGCCGAACGCACGCATGACGACGTCCGTAATCCGCGACGAGGTCTCGACGTTCCCCGCCGCCACCGCCGCGGGCGGGTCGGCGTTGACGAGACATCCCCCCGGCGCGCGCACCGCGACCGGCGCGAACGCGCCGCCCGAGGCAGGGAGGTCGGGGTCCACGAGCGCGCGGACGACGAAGTAGCACGCAGAGCGAGTCACCGCGATCGGACAGTTGAGATTGCCGCGATGCTGCGGAGCCGTTCCTGCGAAGTCGATCTCGATCTCTTCGCCCGCGATCGTGACGGCGACGTGCAGCTCGAGATCGTCCTCGGGCGCCTCGAGAACGTCCATCGCCGCGTAGCGGCCGTCGGGCAGCTCTGCGATGCCTGCCCGCATCCGCCGTTCCGAGTACGTGAACAGCTCGTCCATCGCCTCGATGACCGCATGGCGACCGCGGCGTGCGCACAGCTCGGCCACACGCCGCTCGGCGAGTGCATGCGCCGCGAGCTGGGCACGTAAGTCGCCTCGGCGCTCGTCGGGATTGCGCATGCGCGCGATCAAGAACGCGAGCGTGTCGTCGTCGAGCCTCGTCGGCGGAACGACGACACCCTCCTCGTCCAGCGTGTGCGAGTCGGCGGGCATCGACCCGGGCTCGCGTCCGCCGACGTCCGCGTGGTGGGCACGGGTGACGGCGTAGCCCACCTCCGTCCGCGAGACGAGCGTGATGTCAGGCAGGTGCGTGCCACCCGCGAATGGGTCGTTGAGGATCCAGACCTCGTCGCGACCGGGAGAATGCGCGGCGACCGCGGCAACGGCGTCGGGCATCGCACCGAGGTGCACGGGGATGTGCTCCGCCTGCGCGATCATGCGACCGCGCTCGTCGAAGAGCGCCGCGGAGCAGTCGCGCCGCTCCTTGATGTTCGCCGAGAACGCGGAGCGGACGAGCAGCGCTCCCATCTCCTCCGCGACGGCATTGAGCAGCGAGCCCAAGATTTGAAGCCGAACGTTCACGTTCGCGTCACGATCCACGCGGCACCATCCCTAGCCCCCACCCACCCACGGGGAATCCAGAGCGTCGCTCCCGCAAGCTCGACGAGCGCAGGCCCGTGCACTACCTCGTGGCTCGCGACCGGCAGCTCGATCGGCGGGCCGGGGATCACGTCTGCGGTGCGCACCGTGACGAGCTCGACCACCCGGTCCCGGTCTGCGAAACCGTAGAGCTCCTCGTGTGCCCGATGGAACGCGCGTTCGAGGTCGTCCTGCAGCGGCACCGTCAACTCGAACGACTGACCGAGGTAGCGGAGATCGGCCTCCCCCTCTCGCGGCAGCTCGCCTGCCTCAGAAAGTGGGACGATGTACGAGCGAACGTGGTCGCGCCGCTGCTCGGACGCGACGAGTCCAAATGCGGAGAGCACGCCTGCGATCTCGGGCACGACGACCGTACGCATGCCGAGCTCGGCCGCTAGCTCGCAGGCGTGCAGCGGACCTGCGCCGCCGAACGCAACGAGCGCGAAGCCCTCCGGATCGTGGCCGCGCTCGACGGAGACGATGCGCAGCGCCTTGAGCATCTCTGCATTGACGACGTCGACGACGGCGGCCGGATCGATGCCGGCGAGTGCCTGCTCGGCGGCGTCGCGATCGAGCGCGACACCGTCTGCGAGCTGCGCCGGGAGACGATCGAGCAGCAGGTTGGCGTCGGTCACCGTCGCCGCGGTCCCGCCGCGGCCGTAGCAGGCAGGCCCTGGGTCGGCGCCTGCGCTCTGCGGCCCGACGCGCAACGCGCCGCCTGGATCGCGCCACACGATCGAGCCGCCGCCTGCGCCGACGGTGTGGATGTCGACGGTTGGCATCCGGATCGGAAGGCCGCCGACCGGTCGCTCGCTGGCGCGGGCAGCGCGACCTCCCGTGACGAGGCACACGTCCGTCGACGTCCCGCCCATGTCGAAGGCGATCGCATCGCTGCAGCCGGCCGCGGCGGCGAGACGAGCCGCGCCGACCGCGCCCGCGGCGGGGCCGGAGACGAGAATGGTGGCAGGGTGAGCTGCAGCCTCGGCCGGCGTCGTCACGCCACCCGACGAGCGCATGACGAGCGGCTCGGGCAATCCCGTCGCAAGGCACGCTTCCGTCAGCGCCGAGAGGTACCGAGCGGCGACTGGGCCGAGGTACGCATCGGCGGCGGTCGTCGAAGCACGCTCGTACTCCCGGAACTCGGGCGCGACCTCGTGCGAGACCGCGACCCGCGCATGCGGAAGCCTCCGGTGGAGCTCGCGCGCCACCATGCGTTCGTGCTCAGGGTGTCGATAGGCGTGGAGCAGGCAAACGGCGACGGCCTCCGCATCGAGCTCCGGAAGCGAGTCGAGATCGAGTGGCTCCAGGACACCGTCGGGCCCCGTTCGCTCGCGCACGCCCACGCAACGATCGAGAGGCACGAGCGGTTCCGGCTGCTCGACGCACAGCCGATAGAGGTGCGCACGCGTCTGTCGCCGGAGCTGCAGGACGTGCTCGAATCCGGCGGTCGTCACGAGAGCCGTTCGGGCCCCCTTCCGCTCGAGCAGCGCGTTCGTCGCGATCGTCGTGCCGTGCGTGAAGCGCTCGACGGCCTGCGCCCCGGTCACGCGCGCAGCCGCAACGACGGACTCCTCCTGCCTCGCCGTCGTGAGCACCTTCGCCGTCGCCAAGCGTCCGTCGGCGAGGAGCACCGCGTCCGTGAACGTCCCACCGACGTCGACACCGAGAAGGGCCATTCGGGAAGACTGACAGCGTGAACGTACGCGGACTCCTCTTCGACTTCGACGGCCTGCTCGTCGACACGGAGAGCCCGTCCCGCCGCGTCTGGGAGGAGGTCTACCGCGAGCACGGCCACGAGCTGCCGCACGACCGCTGGGCGACGGTCGTGGGCACCATCGGCGCCGACTTCAGCCCGTTCGGCCATCTCGAGGAACTCGTCGGCGCACCGCTCGACCGCGACAGTGTCAACGCACGGCGCCGCAAGCGCGAGGACGAGCTGAATGCGCTCGAATCGTTTCGCGCAGGTGTCGAGGAGTACCTCGCGGACGCGCACCGGCTCGGGCTGATGACGGCGATCGTCTCGAGCAGCTGGCGCTGGTGGGTCGACCGTCATCTCGGTCGGCTCGACCGAACGGACTCGTGGGACGCAATCGTGACGGCGGACGGCGACATCGAGCGTGCGAAGCCCTCGCCGACGCTGTACCTCGAGGCGTTGCGGATGCTCGGGCTCGCCAGCGACGAAGCGATCGCGTTCGAGGACTCGCCCAACGGCGTCGCCGCAGCGAAATCCGCCGGCCTGTTCTGCGTTGCGGTGCCGAATCCGATCACCGCGGCGCTTGCGTTCGACCGTGCGGACCTCGTGCTCGAGTCGCTCGACAAGCTCCCGCTCGACCGTCTGCTCGAACGACTATGACGACGCTCGTCGACATCCCTCTCGCCGGTGCCGGCGGCGAGCCTGTCGACTTCGCGCGGACGATCGCGTCACACGGCGTCGTCGAGCTCCCGCCCAACCGTCTCGATTTCGCGGCGCACGCGCTCGAGACGACGCTCGCCGTCGACGGCGGCGCGCGCACGCTGCGTCTCTCGCGCAACGACGACCACGCGCGGATCGCGTTGGTCGCCGGCCAAGCCGACACCGCAATGCGTCGAGAGCTCGCGCGCGTCGTGCGCTACATGCTCCGACTCGACGAGGACCTCTCCGACTTCTACGAGCTCTGCACGGCGGATCCTGACCTGGACTGGTGTGCGAGCGGCGCCGGGCGCATGCTGCGAAGCCCCACCGTCTTCGAGGACGTCGTCAAGACGATCCTGACGACAAACACGGCCTGGTCCGGGACGACGAAGATGGCGACTGCCCTCGTCGACCACCTCGGTGCGGAAGCGCCTGGAGGCGGGCGCGCGTTTCCGACCCCCGCCGCGATGGCCGGTGTGGAAGAGACGTTCTACCGCGAGACCGTGCGCGCGGGCTACCGCGCCGCGTATCTCGTGCGCCTCGCGACCGATGTCGCGGATGGAACGGTCGAGCTCGAGACGCTTGCCGATCCCGAGCTCTCGGATGACGATGTCGCAGCCCGGTTGCTCGCGCTTCCCGGAGTCGGGCCGTACGCAGCGGCGCACGTGATGCTGATCTCGCTCGGCCGCTACTCCCGCCTCGTGCTCGACTCGTGGACTCGACCGACGTACTCACGACTCGTCGGTGCGAAGCGCCAGCTGAAGGACACGACGATCGAGCGACGCTTCGGGCGCTACGGACGGTGGGCCGGACTCGCGTTCTGGCTCTACGTGACGCGCAGCTGGGTCGACGGCGACGCAGGCACCGACACGAGCTAGGTCAACTTCGATTCGATCCGATCGAGCCGCTCCTCGATGCGGCCGAGGCTCTGAGTCGTCTCGCCGACCGCGTCGATGAGCGTCTGCGTGTTCCGCTCGTCACGGGCGCGCTCGACTTCCTGTGCACGCGACTCGCCTCGCTGGATCAGGGTGCTCGTGACACCCGCAGTGACGAACGCGATGAAGGCGACTCCCATCACCATCACGATGCCGCCGACGACCCGGCCGGCATCGGTCTTCGGGACGACGTCGCCGTAGCCGACCGTCGTGACCGTCTGCAACGCCCACCAGACGCCGAGTCCGAGGTTGGGAAAGTTGTCCGGATCGACCAGAGTGATGACGAAGCCGCCAACGACGGCCAGGAGAACGAAGGTCGCCGCGAGGCCGACCGTCACCGAGCGCGCGTTGACGATCCGCTGCACTCGACGGTCGATCAGGGAGGAGTCGTGGGCTCGACCCGGGGTGTGCTTGCCGTCGGTCATCGAGGCGGAGTTCAACGGGCGGCTCGAGTCCCCTTGCCTTCGACCAGGCGCGCGTTCTGACTTGGTTCTGCGGGAAACCCACAGTCGGAATCGGCGTTCGGCCCGATTGACGACCGCCGACGGCTGCCTACGCTCGCCAAGATGCGCAAGCCTGATCTCCCGTCGGCGACCGCAGAAGCCGCGATCGTCCTGATCACGCTCGGACTGGCGTTCGTGGCCGGCTTCGCAGGCTGGGCGATCGGACACGGCAGCCGCAGCTCGCACACGGTAACCGTGAGCGCGACGGGCGCGGCGGCGGGCGCATCCACGGCGACCGTCGACCCGCACGTCGCGGCAGGGGCGCATCTCTTCGTCCAGTTCGCGTGCGCCCAGTGCCACGGACCGCAGGGTGCCGGGGGCGTGTCGCCGGACGTCCCTGCCCTGACGAGCGTGGGAAAGACTCTGAGCCCACAGCAGCTCCGCTCGATCATCAACCACGGCCTCGGCGAGTCCGCGAACCCGACGAAGCCGTTCATGCCCGTCTGGGGCCAGGTGATCTCCCAGACCCAGGTCAACGACCTGGTCTCGTACCTGCGGGCAGGACTCCCGAGCGTGGCGACTGCGCAGCCACCGGTCACGCCACTCGGTCAGGGAGCGGCGGTCGAGGGCTCGGTCCTATACGTCCGCTACGGCTGCATCAACTGTCACGGCCCGAACGGGCTCGGCGGCGTCCCCAACCCCCTCTCGCCCGACAAGACGATCCCGCCGCTTTCGGGCCAGGACTTCCGCCACGAGTTCAACACCGACGCGAAGATCATTGCCGTGATCCGCAGCGGCAGCGTCATCGGGAAGGCTCCGATCGTCAGCATGCCGCACTGGGGTGGGATCATCCTCGCCAGCCAGCTCCGTGCATTGGTCGCGTACCTCAAGACCCTCAAGTAGTCGGTCCGAGCCGAATCGTCGAACGCTTGGCGTTCACCTCGTCGCGCGGGCGCTTGCCACACGAGGATCGCTCCGACCCGACACCGGGCTAGGGTCCTGCTCGGAGCGGCCGGGCCCGGTGGCCCAGCCGGTCTTCAAAACCGGTGAGCCGTGGGAGCCCCACGGTGGGCAGGTTCGACTCCTGTGCCGCTCCGTCGACACTCGAAGCACCTGCATAGCGCGCGGTTTCGTCGATCGGCTCGGCTGCCGGCCCCTGACCTCCTCGACGGCCACCGCGGCCCGCATCGCCGGGCACGCCTCAACGGGATTAGTGGTGGATTAGCAGCCGTCGCCAGTATCGCCGGCGACCACACCGAACCGAGCTTCGCGGCAAATGGGCGAGCGCCCTGGAGAGCGAGGCATATGGGACGAAAGGAGTCGGCATGCAGGCACGCATGCATCGAACCACTCGACGCGGATCCCTCGCCACTCTGTGCGGGATAGCAGTGATCGCTGCCGCGGCAGTGCTGCTCGTCGAAAGCAGCACAGGCACACCATCGGCTCGGGCCGGATCGCAGACAAAGGGGCTCTCGGCCTACGTTGTCGCAACCAACCCCGGGCCTCTCCCGCCCTGCTCGGACGCCGACAGCTGCACCCCAGCGAACCTCGTCGTGGACTACATCCACGTCGTCAACCGAAATCGGCTCGTGAACCAGCTTGGGTCGAGATTGACCGTACCGAATACGTTCGTCATCGACAGCATCGACTTGTCGGTCTCCGTCAACGGCCAGCAGTACTCCGCCATCCATTTGACGCCGCCGCCGAACATCACACCCTCGGTCCCCGGGTGGTCGGCCCGCTGGCCCGCGACCGTGCTTTGCGACGGCGTCCCGCCCTGCACCGACGTCCAGAATCCAGCCGTCGTCCCGGGCGAAGACATCGCAGCCTTCATCCTCGGCTGGTACCACGGCGACACGGAGCCCAACGGACGCTACGTGTTCACCTACACGATCCACGGCACGCTGAACGGCAATGCGGTCGATCTCACCGCAGCCTCACCGCCTATCCAGATGACGGGATAGCGGGGCACCGACCCTAGAGGCAAGAGGGCGGCCGGCCGCCAATGGCCGCCCTTCGCCACTTCACACACATGAGGCCGCCGTAGGAACGACCCCCGTCCCTACCGACTCGGCGGAAGGCCGGTTTCAACGCGAGAGGCCCGCTTGGCGCAGGCCTCTCGTCGCACGGAGGTGCGTGCTACTTGACGACGAGCGTCAAGTGGTTGTCGTCCTTCGCCTGGCCGAGCATCGTGATGTGGTACGTGCCCTTGCGCGAGATCGTGATCGACTTGCCGACGCCATCGAGCCTCGTCCTGGTCGGGCCGACGAACCTGAGCGGCGCGACGTCGAGGTTCCTGAGCGTGACCGGGCCGCTCGAGACGTAACGCAGCGAATACTTGTTGCCGACCTTGAACCAGTGGCAGCCCGGATCCTTCATCACGATCGGGACGACCGATGCCGCCGACGCCGGGGCGGTGAGCAGGAGCGCGAGCAGTGGGGTGATGAGGAGCTTGCGCATCGGATTGCACCTCCGTTCGATATCTCTTGCCGCTCATTCAAGGAGGTGCGCTCGAACGGCGCGTCCGCGGGTCCGCCGAACCTCGCTCAGGAACCCTCCGGCTCCGACTCAGTAGATCGCCGCAAGGGGCGCACCGCCCCGGCTGCGATGTTCACCACCTGTTCTCCACTGTCACCGGGCTCGAACGGCGATGATCAGGCGGACCTCGGTTCGTGACGAGGATGGCGACGAGTGAGCGACAACCCGGTCCCAGTGAGCCAGGACACGACCGCGAGCCGTCCGCTGGACTCTGCTCGGAGGTTGATCGCGCCGCTGGCGCTCGCGCAGTTCATCTGCAGCTTCGCCGGCTCGAACATGAACGTGATGATCTCCGACATCACCCATGACCTGAACACGACGGTCAAGGGCGTGCAGACGACGATCACGCTCTTCCTCGTGATCATGGCGGTGCTCATGATCCCGTGCAGCAAGCTGACCGACCGCTGGGGCCGGAAGCGCTGCTTCATCGGCGGGTTGGCCCTGTACGGGATCGGTGCGCTGCTGAGCGCGGCCGCACCGAACCTCGGCGTGCTGATCCTCGGGAACTCCGTGTTCGAGGGCGTCGGCACGGCGTTCCTGATCCCGCCCGTCTACATCCTCGCGACCCTCTGGTTCGAGGACATGACGTCTCGCGCCTGGGCCTTCGGCGTGATCAGCGGTCTCGGCGGCATCGGTGCCGCCGCGGGCCCGCTGATCGGCGGCGTGATCACGTCCGCGATCAGTTGGCGCGCGGCATTCGTCTTTCAGGCCCTCGTCGTCGGCTCGATCATCGTCTTGAGCCGACGCCTCGTCGACCCGCTACCGCCCGATCCGAGCAGGCCGTTCGACGCGACCGGCGCGGTCTTCTCCGCGATCGGCATGTTCTTCGTCGTGCTCGGGATCTTGCAGGCGGGCAGCAACAACGTCCTCTTCGCCGCGTTCCTTGCCATCGGCGCCGCGTTTCTGGCCGCGTTCTACCTGTACATCCGCCGACGCGAACGGGAAGGGAAGGAGCCGCTGCTCTCCACGGGGCTCTTCCGCAACCGCGTCTGCAATCTCGCCCTGGCGACGCAGAACATCCAGTGGCTGCTCCTGATGGGCACGTCGTTCGTCGTCTCGGTGTTCCTGCAGGAAGAGCGCGGATACAGCGCGATCAAGACCGGCGTGATCTTCACGGCCGCGACGCTCGGCATCCTCGTCTCGTCACTCGCGGCCGAGCGACTAGCGAAGCGCTATCCGCAACGCACGCTCATCGTCGCGGGGTTCGTCGTCACGCTGGCCGGCATCTTGACCCTGCTCTTCTTGGTCAGGGCATGGGACAGCCTCCTCGCGTTCGTGCCCGGACTGCTCCTGATCGGCCTCGGCCTGGGAGGAATGCTGACGCCGTCCGTCAACGTCGTGCAGTCGAGCTTCCCCGAGGACCTGCAAGGAGAGATCTCCGGCCTCTCGCGGAGCATCTCCAACCTCGGCTCGTCGTTCGGCACCGCGATCGCCGGCACGATCCTCGTGTCGGTCGTGGCCAGCGGGAACCGCGCGTACGCGATCGCCATGATCGTCCTCGCCGCGATCGGCCTGATCGGCCTGCTCGCCGCCGCGCGCCTTCCGGCCAAGGTCGAGAAGGCGTAGCAGCCGGCTCGGGAGGATGACGCCCGGTCGGACTGCGACCCCGGAGCGAGCCCGACCGGACGACTACTTCACAGCGTGCCAGCCCGGACTAAGGGCGCCCTAAGAGTCGCCGCGAGGAATCCGGCTGTGGCAATCGCCTCGATCTTGCGCTACAAGGAGAGAGCGACGCTGAGCCCTTGCCCTCCCAGCGTCGTCGCCCCCTCCCCTTGCGGCTCGACGCGAGTCGAGCCGTGCCGCGAACGCCGCGTCCGCAAATTGGCGAATGCCGGTGACGGATCCCCTGGCGGACCAAACTCCCTTCGACCAAGATGAGTTCGAGCGAGCCTGGGAGCGGCTCGCCGGAACTGCGGTGATGGACATCAACGAAATCGTCGTGTACGGCGGCCGACGTTACGTCGTGGTCGGCTTCGACCCGATGAGCGTCGAGCCGGCGCGCGTGCATCTGAAGGACGCGGAGACCGGTGCGGAGACGACGCGCCTGCTCGCGGATCTCCTCACACCGCTCAACGAGGTCACGCGGCGCGACGAGCCCGAGCCGGCTGCGGACGGCGGGCAAGACGCACCGCCGAGGATCTTCCCCAGATAGACGAAGCGGGGCCGCCGCTGGCCCCGCTTTCTTGTCGCTCGAGGAAGGGATTTGAGCTCGGCCCCCGCCGCATCGGGGCCCCGCTCTCTCGTGCAAGAGAGGTATCGCGCTGCAGCCCCGGTTCATTCATCGCTCGAACGCGGTTGACCGGCCCGGTTGACTCGCGCTGGAGGTCTCGCGGCGCGTTGGAAACCACAAGAATCGTGGGCCAAGCGCTCACGGTCGCCGCAAGGTGAAACGAACAGGTTAGAGCGTCCTCCCCTGACGCTTCCCCGGCCGGAGAACAGCTCGGCCCACCTCTTCTTATAGACCCGAATCGCGACCGACGCTACCCCCATGCCGTCGTCGATCCCGCATGAACAGTGGGCATCAGGCCGATCGGCGAGGGAGAGGGCGAGGAGGGACGGCCTGCGGCTAACCGCCCCTCCTCGGAGAACAGGGGGACACAGCGGGAGGGAGACTCCCGGAGCCCTGCGGGCTGCGGCACCCCTAGAGCTCCAACGTTCCCCTGTTGTGGACAGTGAGGGCGCTGTCGGGGATCTCCAGCTACCCCCGAAAGGGGGATTGGACATGTCTTTGCTGGCCGGAACGGAGGAAACTCGCCAGGAAAGGCAAGATTGACGGCGACCGTGGTCGCCGCGACGCCGCCGCTCATCTGCCTCGATCCCGGCCACGGGACCGTGCCGGCGATCGCCCGCCAGACGGAGCCGATCGGGCCCGGCTCGTCGGTGCGCAAGATCAAGGACGGCGGCGGCGCGCCCGGCGAGGCGGCAGTCGCGCTCGCGATCGGACTGAAGACGCGTGCACTGCTTCGCCGAGACGGACTTCGGGTCGCGATGACGCGAACCGGACCGACATACGCCGGCGGGAACATCGCGCGCGCGCGTTTCTGCAACATCCGCCACGCCGCGCTGATGATCAGGATCCACGCCGACGGCTCGACCGACACGTCGATCCACGGCGTGCAGATGCTCTACCCCGCGTGGCACCGCGGCTGGACCGACGACATCTACGCCGCGTCGCTGCGCGCCGCACGCATCGTCCAGCGCAGTGTGATCCGCACGACGGGCGCAGCCGACCTCGGTCTGACGCCCCGCTCGGACCTGACGGGGTTCAACTGGGCGAACGTGCCTGCGATCCTGATCGAGACGGGCTTCCTCTCGAACCCACGCGAGCACGCGCTGCTCGAATCGAGCGTGTACCAGCAGAAGATCGCACAGGGCTTGGCCTTCGGGGCCGAGGCGTTCGTCGGCCGGCGCTAGCTTCCTACGTGCTCGTCTCGCGCATCCGCGAGGCGATCTCGCGCCCTGTCTCGTGCACCGCTCGCCTGCGCGTTGCGGGATCGTCCACGTGCTCGACCGACTCCTGCTCGGTCTGCTCCGCGTCGGCCTCGGCACCGTCCGCTGTGTCGGGCTCCGCGGCGCGAGACTCGGCGAGCTTGTCCCGCAACTCCTCCGCGCGCGGGTCTGGACCTTCCTCGGCAGGAGCCTCCTCGGGCGCAGCATGACGCCGACGCAGGAAGCCCAGCAACGCGAACCCGCCGAGCAGCCAGATCAGGGGGCGGCGCATCGCGGCGATGCTACACTCCCGCGACTTCCTGCCTCGTCATCGCGCCGTGCCTTCCCGAGCGGCGCAGGCCGGCGAGGCCGATTCAGACCAGAGGAAGGAGGCTCGGGAAGGTGGTTGCGTACGAAATCCTGCTCATGCTCGACCCGGACCTTGACGAGGACCGCCAGTCGGAGATCCTCGCGCGTACGCGTGAGCTCGTCGAGCGCGGTGGCGGGCGCTGGATCCGACAGGACGTTTGGGGAAGACGCCGACTCGCCTACGAGATCGCGCACAAGAGCGAAGGGACGTACCACCTGCTGCAGTTCGACGCGGCGCCCGAGACGCTCGAGGAGCTGTCTCGTGTCCTTCGGATCACCGACGGCGTGATGCGCCACCTGGCGACACGCCGGATCGAAGGCTCCCAGACCTCTGCGCCCCCCGAGCCTGAGTCCGTCCCCGAGCCCACGTACGCTGAGGCGAACACCAGTTCGCAGGAGGAGTAAGGAATGGCCAATATCAACCGCGTCGTGCTCGTCGGCAACCTCACCCGCGACCCTGAGCTACGGCACACGCCGTCCGGGACGGCGGTATGCAAGCTCCGGATCGCGGTCAACACGCGCCAGAAGGACGCGCAGGGCAACTGGGGCGACAAGCCCAACTACTTCGACGTCACCGTCTGGGGGAACCAGGGCGAGAGCTGCGCACAGTTCCTGTCCAAGGGGAGGCCCGTGGGCGTCGACGGCCGCCTCGACTGGCGCGAGTGGGAAGCGCAGGACGGCACCAAGCGCCAGGCAGTCGAGATCATCGCCGACTCCGTGCAGTTCCTCGGCAGTCGTGGCGACAGCGAGGGCGGCGGCGAGCGCCAGTTCGTCCCCGCTGCGGCGACCGCCGGAGCAGACGCCGACTTCGCGCAGGGCGCCGCCGACGACGACATCCCGTTCTGATGCCGCCCGGAAGCCGAGACAGGGACAGGCAGCAGTCGGGACGGAAGCGTCCGAGCGCTGCGGGGCCGATCCGGAAGCGCGGATGTTATTTCTGCAAGGAAAAGGTCGACGAGATCGACTACAAGAACGCGAACCAGCTCCGGCGCTACATCTCGGAAAAGGGCAAGATCCGCTCGCGCCGGATCACTGGAGCGTGTCGCCGCCACCAGCGCCAGGTCGCCGTCGCGATCAAGCGCGCGCGAGAGATGGCGCTGCTCCCGTACGTGTCGGACAGCCGGTAGCGATGAACGTCATCCTGCTGCAAGACGTCGAGAAGCTCGGCCTGCGCGGCGAGGTCGTGAGCGTCGCTCGCGGCTACGCGAGAAACTTCCTCCTGCCGCGGAAGCTCGCGGAGACTGCGACGCCGGCGCGCGTCGCCGAGCTGCGCAAGCTCGAGGAGCGCCACGCGCGCCACGAAGCCAAGACCGCGGACGACGCACGCGCGGTCGCGGAGCGACTGAGCTCGGTCGAGCTTCGCTTCGACGTCAAGGCAGGCCCGACCGGATCGCTCTTCGGGTCGGTGACGCCGACGAACATCGCCGACGCGCTCTGGGAGGACCACAGGATCCGGATCGACCGACGTCGGATCGGCCTCGACACGATCAAGCGGATCGGCCGGTACGACGTCCCGATCGACCTCGTCGAGGGCGTGTCGGGCAGCGTGCGCACGCTCGTCGTCCCCGAGGGCGGCGAGCTGCCGCCTGACGAGGAGCTCGAGGCCATGGCTGCCGCCGAGCGGGCAGAACAGCAACAGGAGGCGGAGCCGAGGGAGACGTTCGACCTCGCTGCGCTGGAAGCCGCAGAGGCGGAGGCGGCGGCCGAGCGCGCGGAGGCCGAGGGCAACGCGATCGCGGACGCCACCGAGGGGCACGCGCCGGAGGGCCTAGTCGCGGCCGAGTCGGCCGCCGAACCGACCGACGCGGCCTAGCCGGCGGTCCCTGTCCACAGCGCCGAGCCAGGGTCCTACAGGCCCGCGGCCGCATCTGTGGATTCATTGGGGAAACCGCTCCACAGGGATTTCCACCGAGGTGTGAATCTCTGCCGAAGTTCCCGCAGCGAGCGCACGAACCATCCACAACTCCGTCCGGCGCGGTCGAGAACATGTGTTTCCTTCTCCCTGCACCGAGGCCCTTTTCACATGTCGAAAACTGAAACGTCCAGACCTAGGCGCGCCGAGGAGCGAGTGATTCACTCAGCGGGCATGGCACCTGTCGCCCAGCTCGCCGACACCGCCCCGATTGCGCCGCCCCAAAACCTCGAAGCGGAAGAATCCGTGCTCGGGGCCATGATGCTCTCCCCGGGTGCGATCGGGGCGGTCAGCGAGCTGCTCGACGCCTCCGACTTCTACCGCGAGAGTCATGCGCGCATCTACCGCGCCGGTCTCGGCCTCTATGCAAAGGGCGAGCCGGTCGACGCGATCACGCTCGTGGACGAGCTCGAGGAACGCGGCGAGCTCGAAGAGGCGGGTGGGCGTGTCCGCCTGCACGAGCTCGCGGCGCTCGTGCCTGCAACCGCGAACGCAGCGCACTACGCGCGAATCGTCCGCGAGATGGCGACGCTGCGCGGACTGATCGGCGCGGGCCAGAACATCTCACAGCTCGGCTGGGAACGCCCGGGCGAGACGCAGATGCTGGTCGACCGCGCAGAGCAGATCGTGTTCGAGCTGTCGCAGAGCCGCGTGACGACGGAGTTCAGTCACATCGAGGAGCTCCTGAAGGAGAGCTTCGAGCGAATCACGGCGCTGTACGAGGCAGGCGCGGACGTGACGGGCGTCCCCTCCGGCTTCCGTGAGCTCGACCGCCTCACCTCCGGCTTCCAGCCGGGGAACCTCGTGATCGTGGCGGCGCGGCCGTCTATGGGTAAGTCGGCGCTCGGTCTCTGCATCGGCGCCAACCTCGCGCTTCGCTACGACACCCCAGTCGGCCTGTTCACGCTCGAGATGTCGAAGTCCGAGGTGACACAGCGTCTCCTCTGCAGCGAGGCGAAGGTCGAGTCGCAACGGCTGCGCACCGGCAAGCTCCAGCAGGACGACTGGCCGCGCCTCGTCGCCGCCGGCGACAAGCTGATGAAGGCGCCGATCTACGTCGACGACACGGGCTCGATCAACATGATGGAGATCCGCTCGAAGGCCCGGCGCCTCAAGGCGAAGAACCCGAACCTCGGGCTCATCATCGTCGACTACCTCCAGCTGATGACGTCGGGAGTCACCGCGGAGAACCGCGTCCAGGAGGTCTCGCAGATCTCGCGCAACCTCAAGGTGCTAGCGCGCGACCTCGACGTCCCGATACTCGCGATGTCGCAGCTGTCGCGGGCAGTCGAGCAGCGGCACGACAAGCGCCCGCTCCTCTCCGACCTGCGCGAGTCGGGGTCGATCGAGCAAGACGCCGACCTCGTGATCTTCATCTACCGCGACGAGTACTACCACGAGGAATCGGACCAGCAGGGCCTCGCGGAGATCATCCTCGCCAAGCACCGCAACGGTCCGACAGGGACCGAGAAACTGTCGTTCCTCAAGCGCTTCGCGAAGTTCGCCGACCTGGCGGCCTGACCGTGGCGTCCTGGACCGTCATCGAGGATCAGGTCGTGTGGATCTCGCCTCGCGTGACGTCGTTCACGGTGATCTGCAATGCGTGCGCGCAGTTCGCTGCGTACGACGGGTACAGCGGCGCTGCGGTCAGCGGGACGCTCCCACTCGAAGCCCGTCGCGGCACGCTCGAGTGCCCGCGCGGCCACCGGCTCCAGGTCCAGCGCGAGCTCCGCTAAGCGGTCGCGACGACGACCGCGAAGATCGCGTAGAGCACGATGATCGCAGCGCCTTCGACTCGTGTGAGTCCGCCGCCGCGATAGGCGAGCAGCGTCGCGAGGACGGTCATCACCAGCATCGCGCCGGCGGCGAACGTGCCGATACCGGTCGTCGCCCCGAGCCCGAGGATCACGGCCGGCAGGCAGAGGCCGACGAGGACGTTCGCGTTGTTCGAGTTGAGCGACTCGCTGACGCACGCGGCGCCGCGCCCGTGCAGCGCCAGCCGGATCGCCGCCAGCATGTTCGGGATGCCGGTCAGCGCGGCGAGCACCAGCGTCCCGATGATCGCGTCCGAGACACCCCAACGGTCGCCGAGCGACTGTGCCGCGACGACCATCCCGGTGGCGCCGCCGACGACCCCCGCGAGCGCCGGCACGAGGATGACTGCATCGGCGAGACCCCCTGGCCCGGCGTACTCGTCACGGCGCGCGTCCCGCTGCTCCTCGCGAACGGCCAAGCGGACGGCTGACGGCAGGCGCTCGAGCGCGTCCCAGTGCAGCGACGAGACCCAGACGTATGGGACGACGACAGCAAGGACGAGGACGAGCGACGCCCACGGCGAGAGCCAGCCGAACACGAGCAACGCGCCGAACAGCGCGACGGCGACGGCAACCACGCCGTTCAGGAGCAGGCCGTGGCGGCTGATGCGCACAGGCCCGGCGATCACCGCTGACAGTCCGAGCAGCGCTGCGATGTTGAAGACGTTCGAGCCGACGACGACGCCGACGCCCGTGGCGTGATGACCCGCCACGATCGCCACCACGGCGGTGGAGATCTCGGGCGCATCGGCTCCCACCGCGGTGACGATCCCGAGCAGCGCCTCAGAGAAGCCGAGTCGCTCGCCGATGCGGTCCAGCTCGCGCGCGAGCACGATGCTCGAGGCGACGGTGACCACGACGCCGCCCAGGAAGACGATGACCGCGAGTGGGAGCGACAAGGGCGGCTCAGCGTAGCCGGACGGTCTGGCAGACTCCGGCGACGTGCCAGCGACCGTGATCGTCGGCGCGCAGTGGGGAGACGAGGGCAAAGGGAAGATCGTCGACCTGCTCGCCCAGGGCAGCGACGTCGTCTGCCGTTATCAGGGCGGTCCGAATGCCGGCCACACGATCATCGTCGGCGACGAGACGTTCAAGATCCGCCAGATCCCGACCGGCGTGATCGCGGGCAAGACATCCGTCATCGGCGCGGGCTGCGTCGTCGACCCCGAGGTGTTCCTCGACGAGGTCGACGAGCTCGAGTCGCGCGGGGTGTCGACAGCGGACGTCCATCTCTCCGGAGAGGCGCACGTGATCATGCCGTGGCACGTCGCAATCGATCAGGCGAGCGAGCGGCGGCTGGGCAAGCTCCAGATCGGGACGACTCGACGCGGGATCGGCCCGTGCTACGCCGACAAGGCGATGCGTCTCGGCATTCGGGTGCAGGACCTGCTCGAGCCGAAGATCCTCCGCCAGAAGATCGAAGTCGCGCTCGCCGAGAAGAACGTCTGGCTGGAGCGCGTGTACCACGTCGAGCCGTTCGAGCTCGAGGCGCTCGCCGCGAAGCTCGAGCGGCTCGCGCAACG
This sequence comes from Gaiellaceae bacterium, assembly GCA_035623685.1. GTDB lineage: Bacteria > Actinomycetota > Thermoleophilia > Gaiellales > Gaiellaceae > 3-1-20CM-4-69-9. The sequence goes on along the minus strand of DASPSY010000056.1, from coordinate 8,948 downwards.
GATTCGTCCGTACGTCGCCGACACGTCGCTGCTCGTCGACCGTGCGCTCCGCGACGGCCGTGACGTACTCCTGGAAGGAGCGCAAGGCACGCTGCTCGACCTCGACCACGGCACGTATCCGTTCGTGACCTCGTCGAGCACGGTCGCGGCAAATGCCGCCACCGGTGTCGGCATCGGGCCGAGCCGCATCGATCGCGTCGTCGGCGTCGCGAAGGCGTACGTGACGCGCGTCGGCGAAGGCCCGTTCCCGACGGAGATCGAGGGAGAGGACCAGGCACGCGTCCGCGAGCTCGGCGGCGAGTACGGGACAGTGACGGGACGCGAGCGGCGCTGCGGTTGGCTCGACCTCGTCGCATTGCGCTACGCGGTGCGGCTGAACGGGATCACGTCGCTCGCATTGACGAAGCTCGACGTCCTCTCGACGTTCGCGGAGCTACCCGTCTGCGTTCGTTACCGGCTCCGCGATGGAACGGAGACCGAGGAGTTCCCCGCCCACCAGTCCGACTTCCACAGCGCGACGCCGGTCTACGAGACGCAGCCCGGCTGGCGGGTCCCGCTCGACGGCGAGCTTCCCGACGCGGCGCGCGGATACGTGCAGTTCGTCGAACGTGCCCTAGGCGTGGGCATCTCGCTGGTCGGCACCGGCGCCGCGCGCGAGCGGGTCGTGGCGCTGCGTTAGACGCGTCCGACCGCGTACCAGGCGAGTGCGCTCAGACGGAAAGGCCCGTGCGGATCGCCGAGGCGGCGCCGGCACTCCTCGCGGATCGCATCCTGCATGTCGCTCGGCAGCGAGCGGTAGTAGCTGCCCGCCGGCCCGATCCCGAACGTGAACGGATCCCACCAGTCGTCGAAGTCGTCGTAGCCTGCATCGACCAGGAGCTCGCCGTCCGCGACGACGTCGAGCCCGACCGCTCGCATCAGCGACGCGATCTCGCCGGGTTTCCCGCCGAGCCGCCACTCCTCGTCGGGCGGCGAGTCGTCGACCGCGCGAGCCGCGTCCCAGAACAGCCGCAGCGCCTTCATCCCCCCGGTGTAGTCCCATACGCAGCCGGCCACCGCGTTGGTCGAGACCCGTGCCATCTCGCCGACTCCGCGCTGCGCATCGTTCATGAACTGGATGACGAGTGAGGCCAGCGCGACGTCGAACTCGTCGTCGTGGAAGGGCAGCTCCTCGGCGACGCCGAGCCTGATGTCGACGCCAGGGTTGCGCGTGCGACACGCCGCGACGAACGACTCGGAGGGATCGATCGCGACGACCGAAGCAGCACCCACCCGCCGCACGAGCTCGGCCGTGAGACCGCCCGGGCCGCAGCCGACGTCCAGCACTCGCATGCCCGGGCCGACGCCGGCGACGTCCGCGAGCGACGCGGCGAGCGCAGGGACGTACCGACCGACGTAGCGGTCGTACGACTCGGCTTCGACCTCGAAGCTCACAACCGCAATTCGTAGACGAAACGGCTCTGTCCTTGCCGCGGCGGGCCGCCCGAGACGCGCACGAAGCCGTGCTGCTCGTAGAGGCGGCGTGCCTCCTCCATGCGCTCGGTCGTGTCGAGCGTGATCACGTCGGCATGGTCCCTGCGCGCCCAGTCGAGCGCGGTCGCGAGCAGTCTGCGCCCGAGTCCGCGACCGCGCTGACCGGGCATCAGGTACATCCGCTTGAGCTGCAGCGCCCCCGGTCCGATGCGCCGGAGCGCGACCGAGCCGACGACGACGTCGTTCGTGGTCGCGATCCAGAGCGCCTCGTATGCCTCCGCGGGGTCGGAGAGGTCGGGATCCAGAGCAGGGTCGGGCTCGAAGCCGAACTCGCGCAGCGTGTCCCCGACGAGAGCCCGAAACCCCTCGGCGTGCTCGGGCCGAAACGGGACGATCTCGACCTGGAGCGCAGCGAGCTCCTCCGGCGTGTTCACGTTGGCGAGCGTTGCCGGCTCGAGCTCGACTACACGCGTCTCGAGCCCCGAGAACGCGTCGCGCAGCGCGAGCTCACCGACGGCGAGCCGATCCTCGAGCACGGGGAGCGCCGTTCGACGCAGAGCCGCCGGCAGCGGCCCGGTCTGTGGGACCGCGATGTCGGCGCATGCGTCCGCGAGGCGCCGCAGGTCACGGGACCTGACGAGCGGCGTGTCGACCGGGAGCGCCACTGCGAGCTCCGTGGCCGACGCGCGCAACCCCGCGACGAGCCCAGCGATCGGCGCACGGACGTCGCTCGCGTCATCGATCACCGCGAACGGCAGATCGAGATCGTCGACCGTCTTGCCGACGGCGACCACGTGATCGCACGCCCGCTCGAGCGTCCGCCATGCACGTGCGGCGAGCGTCTCGCCGTCCAGGGTCGCGAGCGCCTTGGGAGAGCCAAAGCGACTGGACGCACCGCCGACGAGCAGCACGCCCGTCAGCGGTCTAGCCGCCACGATTCCGTGTAGACGTTGACGCTCTCGGTGCGGACGAAGCCGCAGAGCGTGATTCCCTGCGCCTCCGCGAGCTCGACTGCAAGGCTCGACGGTGCGCCGACGGCCACGAGCAACGGGCACCCTGCGACCGCCGCTTTTTGGACGAGCTCGAACGAGAGGCGGCCGCTGACGCACAGCACGTGATCCGAGAGCGGGAGCAACCCGGCGCCGTGTGCCCACCCGATCACCTTGTCCATGGCGTTGTGCCGACCCACGTCCTCGCGCACGCATGCGAGGGTCCCGTCGGGCTCGAACAGGCCCGTGGCATGCAGGCCGCCGGTGACGGCGAAGGCGCGCTGACTGCGGCGGAGCAGGTCGGGCAGTCTCTCGACCACTGGCACCGCGACGTGCAGGGTGCTCTCGACACGGGGCGCCTCGACCGCGACCGCATCGAGCGCTCCCTTGCCGCAGACACCGCAGGACGACGACGTGTAGAAGTTGCGCCGCAGCACGCTCGTGTCGAATCCTCCAGCGTCGACGTCGACGGTGTTCGCGGCGAGGTCGTCGGGCAGCCGAGCATTCACGGCCGGGATTCCTTCCGACAAGGAGAAGCCGACCGCCAGCTCCTCGTCGTGCCCGGGGGTGCGCATCGTGACGGCGATCGCCTGCCCGTCGACGCGGATCTCAAGCGGCTCCTCGACGGCGACCTGGTCGTCCGCGGCGACGCCGCCGGGAAGCCTCACGACCCGCGTCGCAACGATTGAATAGGGCGGCGCCCCGGTGGCGCTGTCCTCGGCGGCCATCGCAACTCAAGCCTAATCGCCCGCGCGCCGCGCCCCCACCCAGGGTGGGGAGTCGTCCCGCCCCCCTCGGCGTCGACGATACCCGCCGAGGAGTGACGCGTCCGCGCCGATTCCGGGTCGACTTCTCCCCGCGCTCCTCCACGCGCTCCCGGCACGTCGCGCAGCCGTCGGCCCGACAGGCGCTCCCGTTAGATTGGCCCGGTGAGAGTCCTCGTCCTCGGCTCCGGCGGACGCGAGCACGCGCTCGCGTGGAAGCTCGCCCAGGCCGACGCCCTCGCGGAACTGCACGCTGCTCCCGGCAACCCGGGCATGGCCCAGATCGGCGTCTGTCATCCCGTGCGCGCGGAGGACGCCGAAGGGATCCTCGCGCTGGCGCGCTCGCTCGAGATCGACCTCGTGGTCGTCGGCCCGGAAGCGCCGCTCGTCGCCGGCGTCGCCGACGAGCTGCGACACGGCGGCATCGCCGTCTTCGGCCCGAGCGCAGCCGCAGCCAGGATCGAAGGCTCGAAGCAGTTCGCGAAAGAGGTCATGAGCTCCGCGGGAATCCCGACGGCGGAGACGATGGCCGTCGCTCGCGTTCCGTGCGTATTGAAGGCGGACGGGCTCGCGGCAGGCAAGGGCGTGTTCGTGTGCCGAACGCAGGAGGAGCTCGACGCCGGCCTTCGCGCAGTCGCATCGTTCGGAGACGCGATCGTGATCGAGGAGTTGCTCGAAGGAGACGAGGTCTCGGTCTTCGCACTCAGCGACGGCGTCCACCTTGCACCGTTGCCGTCGGCTCGGGACTTCAAGCGCATCGGCGACGCTGACACGGGGCCCAACACGGGGGGCATGGGCTCCGTCTCGCCGGTCGCGGTCGACGTCGACGAGATCCTGGATCTCGTGCACCGTCCGGTGCTCGCAGAGCTCGCCGCGCGGGAGACACCGTTCATCGGAGCACTGTTCGCCGGCCTCATGCTCACGGAGGAAGGACCGAAGGTGCTCGAGTTCAACTGCCGGTTCGGCGATCCGGAGACGCAGTCGATCCTTCCGCTGATCGACGGCGACCTTCTCGGCGCGCTCGCAGCGGCGGCCCGCCGCGACCTCGGCGGCGTCGAGCTCGGCGTCACGGACGGCGCCGCCGTCACGGTCGTCCTCGCGGCGGCCGAGTACCCGGAGCGAGGTGACAGCGGATCGACGATCGATGGAATCGACGAGGCTGAGGCGACGGGAGCCTTCGTGTTCCACGCGGGCACTGCGCTGCGGGACGATCGTCTCGTCACGAACGGAGGACGCATCCTCGGCGTCACGGCGTTCGATGAGTCGGCCGCAGCCGCACGCGAGCACGTGTATCGAGCCTGTGACCTGATCTCATTCCCGGGCATGCGCTTCCGGCACGACATCGCAGTCGGCGGAGAGGTCCGTGCCGTCCGCTGAGCACCCGCTGGTCGGAATCGTCGTCGGCTCCGAGTCGGACCGCGAGGGGATGCAGCCCGCGATCGACGAGCTCGGGGCCCGGGGGATCGCGCACGAGTTCGAAGTCCGCTCGGCGCACCGGCAGCCCGACTCGGTCGCCGAGTACGCGCGCGGCGCCCGCGGGCGCGGGCTCAAGGTCCTGATCGCCGGCGCCGGTCTCGCGGCCGCTCTGCCCGGGGTCGTCGCCGCCCACACCGACCTCCCGGTGATCGGCGTGCCGCTCCGATCATCGAAGAGCGTCCTCGACGGGCTCGACGCTCTGCTGTCGATCGTTCAGATGCCGCCAGGTGTCCCGGTCGCGTGCGTCGGCGTCGACAACGCGAAGAACGCCGCCGTGCTCGCGGCGCGAATCCTCGGGCCGTCGGCCTAGTCGCTCACTAGAATCGCAGCAGTGATCTCGCGCTACTCCCGTCCGGCGATGGCCAGGATCTGGTCGGACGAGAACAAGCTGGCGCGCTGGCTCGAGGTCGAGCTCGCAGCGCTGGACGGATGGGCCGCGATCGGCGCGGTGCCTCCGGAGGACGTCGCGCGGATCCGCGCGCACGCCCGCGTGCCCGCACCCGAGCGCGTCGCGGAGCTCGAGCTCGTCACCGACCACGACACGGCCGCGTTCGTCGACGCGGTCACGGAGCAGCTCGGCCCCGAGGGAAGGTGGGTGCACTACGGCCTCACCTCCTCGGATGTCGTCGACACCGCGCTGTCGCTGCAGATCCAGGAGGCGGGCCGGCTGGTCCTCGCAGGCGTAGAGCGCGCACTCACGACGGTGGTTGCACGCGCGGAGGAACACCGATACACGATCTGCGTCGGGCGCTCGCACGGTGTCCACGCGGAGCCGACGACGTTCGGGTGGAAGCTCGCGGGCTGGGCGTTCGAGCTCGACCGGTCGCGCGCTCGGCTGACGCGTGCGCTCGAGGACAATCGCGTCGGCCAGCTCTCGGGGACGGTGGGCACGTACGCGCAGGTCGAGCCCGAGGTGGAACGGATCGCGTGCGATCGGCTCGGCCTCGAACCGGACCCGCTCTCGACGCAGGTGATCGCACGCGACCGCCATGCCGAGCTGCTGGGCACGCTCGCGCTCTGCGCGACGTCCCTCGAGCGGTTCGCCACCGAGATCCGACACCTCGCGCGGACCGAGGTACGTGAGGTCGAGGAGCCGTTCGGCAAGGGAATGAAGGGGTCGTCCGCGATGCCGCACAAGCGCAACCCCAAGGTGGCGGAGCGGATCTGCGGGCTCGCTCGCGTGGCGCGCGCTGCGGCGTTCGTCGGCTTCGAGAACGTCCCACTCTGGCACGAACGCGACATCTCGAACTCGTCGTCGGAGCGAGTGGCGATCCCGGACTCGTTCCTGGTCGTCGACTACATGCTCGACCGGTTCGCGTGGCTGGTCGCAGGCATGGTGGTGCACCCCGACCGCATGCGTCGCAACCTCGAGACAAGTCACGGGCTCGTCTTCAGCCACCGGCTCCTGCTCGCGCTGATCGCTGCTGGCGTCGAGCGCGACGAGGCGTACCGCCAGGTGCAACGCCACTCGATGCAGGCCTGGGAGGAGGAGCGCGACTTCCGCGAGCTCGTCGCCGCGGATCACGAGATCGCTTCACGCGTCGATCTCGATGCCGTCTTCGACCTCGCTGCCGCTGTTCGTCACGTCGACACCGTTTTCGAGCGTCTCAGCTCGCTGGCGGAGAAGGAGGAACCAGTCCATGCCTGAAGCCGCAGTCCACGTCGGAAGTGGAAAGGTGCGCGAGCTGTTCGCGCTCGACGACGAGCGGCTGTTGCTCGTTGCGAGCGACCGAATCTCGACGTTCGACGTCGTCCTGCCCACACCGATTCCAGACAAAGGCCGCGTGCTCACAGGCTTGTCCGCCTTCTGGTTCGCGCGCACGGAGGGGATCTGCGCCCATCATCTGCTCGCTCTCCGCGACGATGGTCGATCGTCGGAGTGCAGGCGGCTCGAGATGCTGCCGATCGAGTGCGTCGTCCGCGGCTACCTCGCAGGCTCAGGTTGGAAGGACTACCTGTCCACCGGCGCCGTCTGTGGCCACACGCTGCCCGCCGGGCTCGTCGAGTCGGCCGAGCTGCCCGAGCCGATCTTCACGCCGGCAACCAAGGCCACGTCCGGCCACGACCAGAACATCGACCGCGCTCAGGCGCTCGAGTTGATGGAGGCCGAACACTTCGACGAAGCGGAACGCTGCTCGCTCGCGCTCTACACGTTCGCCTCCGCCTACGCGCGCGAGCGTGGAATCATCATCGCCGACACGAAGTTCGAGTTCGGCGTCGACGACGAGAGGCGCCTCGTGCTCGGCGACGAGGCGGTCACGCCCGACTCGTCACGCTTCTGGCCTGCCGACGAGTATCGACCCGGCGGTCCGCAGCTCTCGTTCGACAAGCAGTACGTCCGCGACTACTGCGAGTCGCTCGGCTGGGACAAGGAGCCCCCCGGTCCCGATCTGCCCGACGACGTGATCGCCGGCACGCGGGCGCGCTACGTCGAGGCGTTCGAGCGCCTGACCGCGATTCCGTTCGCCGACTACGCCTCCGATCCGTCGGTGGTCCTGCGATGAGAGCGACCGTCCTCGTCCGTCCGAAAGCGGGGATCCTCGACCCGCAGGGGCAAGCGGTCGAGAGCTCGCTGCGCCAGCTCGGGTTCGCGGTCGGCGAGGCGCGCATCGGCAAGGTCGTCGACCTCGTGATCGACGAGACGGACGCAACCGCGGCCCGCGCGGAGGTCGAGCGGATGTGCGCGCAGCTGCTGGCGAATCCACTGATCGAGTCCTACGAGATCGAGCTCGACGAGGCCGACGGGTGACGTCGCCGCAGCCACGCATCGGCATCGTCCAGTTCCCAGGGTCGAACGACGATCGCGACTCGGCATGGGCGCTGTCCGCACTCGACGCCGAGACGGTACTCGTCTGGCACGCGGAGACGCAATTGCCCGACCTCGACGCCGTCGTCCTACCCGGGGGCTTCTCGTACGGCGACTACCTCCGCTGCGGCGCGATTGCACGGTTCTCGCCTGCGATGGCCGCGGTCGCGGCGTTCGCCGCGGACGGCGGCCTCGTGCTCGGAACGTGCAACGGCTTCCAGATCCTCTGCGAAGCGGGCCTGCTCCCGGGCACGTTCCGTCCGAACGAATCGCTCGCCTTCGTCTGTCGCGACGTCAGGGTGCGCGTGGAACGAACGGAGACGCCCTTCACCTCGCGCTGCGAGCACGGCCAAGAGCTCGTCATCCCCGTGAAGAACGGCGAGGGCCGCTGGTTCGCCGACGAGGAGCTCGCCGACGAGCTCGAGTCGCGTAAACAGATCGTCTTGCGCTACGCGGAGCCCGTGAACGGCTCCGTCCACGACGTCGCCGGGCTCGTCAACGAGCGCGGGAACGTCATGGGCCTGATGCCACATGCGGAGCACGCGATCGATCCGCTGCTGGGCTCCGCGGACGGTGCGCTGATCCTCGCATCGCTCGTCGATGCCGCCCGTGCTCGCACCCTGAGCCTCGTCTAGGCACCACCTCCGAGGTCGAGCGCCGCCGCCAATGCAGGATGCTCGGTCAATGCGACGCGCAGCCGCTCGAGATCGCGGGGGCGCAGTGTCACCGGGCCGCGGCGCGCGACGCCTCCCGTCGTGTACGCGAACCGGACCATCCGCTCGCCGTCGTCGGCCTCCAGCAGCTGAACGATGGTCGCGAACCGCTTCATTCCCGCCCGTTGCGGCAGCGTCAGCTGCTCGACGAGTCGCGATGCGCCCCACGGCGTCGTCGTCTTCGGTTCGGCACGTGCAGCCATCCGTTCAACCGTAGCCGGGAAGTTGCGGCGGCAATGCGCCGGCTTCGTGTCGAGACTCACTCGCCACGAAACGCGGTGACGAGGCGGCCATACCCCACGGCGATGTCCTCGACTGCGCTGTCGGCTCGACGGAGCCCGCGAGGGATCGCTCCAGTGGATCGTCCCAGATCGTCCGCCCGATCGCGAAGCCGACGTAGCCGTCCGTCGCGGCGGCCGCGCGCAACGCGCGCACGACGTTATCCTCGTCGGCTTCCCGTCCGAGCACGATCACGCCGACGTCGTCGCCCCGTCTTCGGGGCGGCATCGACGGGGATCGCGAATGCGAACCCCGGACACACTCGCGCAGCGTGCACCGCGAGGTCACCGACCTCGAGGTCGGAGTCGGCGGCTTCGCGCCGGCTAACGACTCGGGCGGCTAGCCGAGCTCGACGAGCTCGATCCGGTAGTCGTCCGGGTCCCTGACGAAGGCGATGAACGAGCTCCCCTCGCGCACCTGGTACGGCGGGCGTTCGGGCTCGATGCCG
>DASPSY010000040.1:0-6923 GCA_035623685.1 Gaiellaceae bacterium | reverse complement strand
TCGCTCCGGCCTTCGTGTCCGATCGGGGCCGGAGGTTGAAACCACGGCTCGTCGGAGCGGTCCAGGCCGGAGGCCAACGCGGCCGCAGGCGCGTTGGACGAAGGCGGATCCACGGGGACGGGGATGGCGAAGCCACCACCGGCCGCGCTACCCGAACCCGCCGCCCCTGGTCACGTAAGAGCCCGGCGGCTTCGCCGCCGGGCGCTCTGCGGAGCACAACCCTCCCCCGGGCGAGGGCGCTAGCCCGAGTGCCCGGAAACGCGGAGCTGGTTCTCCGCGTGGCGGATGCGCTGCTCGAGCTGCCAGCGGTCGGCGGTGGACTCGCCGCGCTCGACCTGCTCGAGCTCCGCCCTCGCCTCCTCGAGCTGCCGGCGGGCGCGGTCGTCGTCGATCTCGCCGGCGCCGACCGCGTCGTCGACGAGGGCGATCGCGCGATCCTCCAGCACCTGGAAGAAGCCCGGGCCTGTCGCGAACTCCCGGATCTCGCCGTCACCGAGGTGGACGCGCGTCGAGCCGGCCTTCAGCATCGCCACGAGCGGCGCGTGCCGCGCAAGCACGCCGATCTCCCCGGCGGCACCGGGCACGATCAGCATCTCGGCCTCGCCCTCGAACGCCGCACCCTCGGGCGTGACGACCGAGACCGAGAAGAGCGGGTGGTCCGGCACTACGCTGCTTCCCGCAGCTGCTTGCCGCGCTCCACGGCCTCGTCGATCATGCCGACCATGTAGAAGGCCTGCTCGGGCAGGTCGTCGTGCCTGCCGTCGAGGATCTCGCTGAAGCTCCGGATCGTGTCCTCGAGCTTGACGTACTTGCCCTCGATCCCGGTGAACTGCGTCGCCACGAAGTTCGGCTGCGAGAGGAAGCGCTCGATCTTGCGTGCCCGCGCAACCACGAGCTTGTCCTCGTCGGAGAGCTCGTCGATGCCGAGGATCGCGATGATGTCCTGCAGGTCGCGGTAGCGCTGCAGCACCTCCTGCACGCGCGTCGCCGTCCGGTAGTGGTCCTCCGAGACGATTCCCGGCTGGAGCGCGCGCGAGGTCGAGTCGAGCGGGTCGACCGCGGGATAGATCCCCTTCTCGACGATCGCGCGCGAGAGCACGGTGGTCGAGTCGAGGTGCGCGAACGTGTTCGCCGGCGCCGGGTCGGTGAGGTCGTCGGCCGGCACGTAGATCGCCTGCACCGAGGTGACCGAGCCGGTGCGCGTCGACGTGATGCGCTCTTGGAGCTGGCCCATCTCGGTGGCGAGCGTCGGCTGGTAGCCGACCGCGCTCGGCATGCGGCCGAGCAGCGCCGACACCTCGGAGCCCGCCTGGACGAAGCGGAAGATGTTGTCGATGAAGAGGAGCACGTCCTGCCCCTGGTCGCGGAAATACTCGGCCATCGTCAGCCCGGAGAGGCCGACGCGCAGGCGCGCCCCCGGCGGCTCGTTCATCTGGCCGTACACCATCGCCACCTTGTCGATGACCTTGGACTCCTGCATCTCCAGGTAGAGGTCGTTGCCCTCGCGCGTGCGCTCGCCGACGCCGCAGAACACGGAGACGCCGCCGTGCTCTCGCGCGACGTTGTGGATCAGCTCCTGGATGAGCACCGTCTTGCCGACCCCCGCGCCGCCGAAGAGGCCGACCTTGCCGCCCCGTACGTACGGCGCGATCAGGTCGATCACCTTGATCCCGGTCTCGAAGATCTCGACCTGCGGCGACAGCTCGCCGAAGGCCGGCGGGTCGCGATGGATCGGCCAGCGCTCGCCGGTCGCCTTCTCCTTGCCGTCGACCGGATCGCCGATCACGTTCCAGATCCGGCCCAGCGTCTGGTCGCCGACGGGGACGGAGATCGGGCCGCCGGTGTCGACGACGTCGGTACCGCGCGCGAGGCCGTCGGTGCTGTCCATCGCCACCGCGCGCACGCGATCGTCGCCCAGATGCTTCTGCACCTCGGCGATCAGCTCGACCGTGCCCGTGCCGCCGGCCGCCGGCGCCTGGATGCTGAGCGCGTGGTTGATCTCCGGCAGCCTGCCCGGAAAGACGGCGTCGAGCACGACGCCCTTGATCTCGACGATCTTGCCGGTGTTGCTGCCGTTCTTCGTCTGGTCGGCCATGAGTCTCCTGAAGCGTGGGCGGGCGTGAGCACGGCGCCCCGAGAGCGCCTGCCGAAGCGGGGCCGAGTCTAGCCGAACGGCTCTCGCGGGTTCGACCCCTAAAGCGCGATCGAGCGGCCCGCGCCGGAGTGCGGCGGGGGTACCGGATGAGAGGTGAGGGAGCCGGCCAGGCTGCCGAAGCCGCCGGCGATCGCGACCGCGGCGGCGGCGGCGCCGAGCTGGAGCGTGCGCGTCGCGGCTCTGCGGCGATGCAGCGACACGCGCGTGGCGACGGGCCGTTGCAGCCGCGTCGTCCGGATCTCCTGCGTCAGCCCGTCCACATCGCGCGCGAAAGCGGCGCAGGCCGCGCAACGCCCGACGTGCGCGCGCAGCAGCGCGTCCTCGACCTCTGACAGCTCATCGTCGAGCTCGAGCGAGACCCAGGCACGGGCGCGCTCACACTCGACCGACTGGACGGCTCCCATACTTGTTACGACGACGCGCGGCGGTGGGAGTTAGCGCGCCTCAGCCCGCGAGCGCGTCCGCGCCGGCCACCACTTCCAGGATTTCCTGCGTGATCTCGGCCTGGCGCGCACGGTTCATGGCGAGGGTGAGGTTCTCGATCAGCTCGCCGGCGTTCTTCGACGCGTTCCGCATGGCCGTCATCTGCGCCGCGAGGAAGGACGCTGCGGACTCGAGCAGCGCTCGGTAGATCTCGGTCTCCAGGTACACCGGCAGGAGCCGCTGCAGGATCTCCTCCGGCTCGGGCTCGTAGATGAAGTCGCCCTGCCGCGCCTTGGTCTCGTCCGCCCCGCCGCCTCCGAGCACGTGCTCGGGGATCGGCAGCAGGTCGGTCGTCGTCACCCGCTGGACGAGCGGCGAGACGTAGCGGTTGTACACGAGCACAACGCGGTCGACCTCCGCGGCCGTGTACAGCTCGGAGAGCCTGTGCGCGACCGCCTGCGCGTCGGCGTACGTGGGCTTGTCGGCGAAGCCCGCCCACTGGGCCGCGACCTCGTAGCGCCGAAAGCGGAGCGTCGACGCGCCCTTTCGGCCGGTGACGAGCCAGGCGATGTCGTGCCCGTCGTCCCGCTCCGTCCGCTCGAGCTCGAAGGCGCGCCGCAGCACCTGGCCGTTGAACGGCCCGGCGAGGCCGCGATCGCCCGTGACGATAAGCACCGCGACCCGACGAACCTCGCGGCGCTGCATGAGCGCGAGGTTCCGGAACGACGATGCGGCCCGCGACGTCCCCGCCATCAGCTCCTGCATGCGGTCGGCATACGGCCTCATCTCTTCGATGCGCGTCTGCGCACGGCGAAGCCTCGCCCCGGCCACGAGCTCGAGCGCCTTCGTGATCTTGCGGGTGTTCCGGACGGAGACGATCCGCCGGCGGATGTCCTGGAGCGAGGCCACCTACACCAGTGCGTTCTCGTCCCGCACGTGGAAGGAGTGCTTGAACTTCCCGATCTCCGCGTCGAGCGTCGCCGCGAGCTCCTCCGGAAGGTCGCCCGTCTCGCGGATCTGCTCGTAGATCGAGCCCTCCGTTCGCATGTGCTCGCGCAGCTCGTCCTGGAACTGCTGCACCTGCGGGGTCGGGATGTCGTCGAGGTGGCCGTTCACGCCGGTGTACAGCGCGACGACCTGCTCCTCGATCGGCCACGGCTGGTATTGCGGCTGGTTGAGCGATGCGACCATCTTCTCGCCGCGCGTCAGCGCCTGCTGCGTCGCGCTGTCGAGCTCCGACCCGAACTGGGCGAACGCCTCCAGCTCGCGGTACTGCGCCAGGTCGAGGCGCAACCGGCCTGCGACCTTCTTCATCGCCTTCGTCTGCGCGGAGCCGCCGACGCGCGACACCGACGTGCCGACGTTCACGGCCGGGCGCACGCCGGAGTAGAACAGCTCCGCATTGAGGAAGATCTGGCCGTCCGTGATCGAGATCACGTTCGTCGGGATGTAGGCGGCGATGTCGCCGGCCTGCGTCTCGATCACAGGCAGGGCGGTGAGCGAGCCGCCGCCGTTCTCCTCGCTCAGCTTGCACGCGCGCTCGAGCAACCGCGAGTGCAGGTAGAAGACGTCACCCGGGAACGCCTCGCGACCCGGCGGGCGGCGGAGCAGCAGCGACAGCTGCCGGTACGCGTCCGCATGCTTCGAGAGGTCGTCGTACATGACGAGCGCGTGCTTGCCGCTGAAGAGGAAGTGCTCCCCCATGGCGCAGCCGGCGAACGGCGCCATCCACTTGATCGGCGCCGCCTCGTGCGCCGCCGCGGTGACGATCGTCGTGTACTCCATCGCGCCGGCGTCGCGCAGCCGCTCGTACACCTGAACGACGGTGGACGCTTTCTGGCCGATCGCGACGTAGATGCAGTGGACGTCCGTGTCGCGCTGGTTGAGGATCGTGTCGATCAGGATCGCGGTCTTGCCGGTGGAGCGGTCGCCGATGATCAGCTCGCGCTGGCCACGGCCGACGTTCGTCATCGAGTCGATCGCCTTGATCCCGGTCAGGAGCGGCTCCTTCACCGGCTGGCGCGCGACGACTCCGGGGGCCTTGAACTCGAGCGTCCTGCGCTCGTCCGTCTCGATCGGGCCGCGCCCATCGAGCGGGTTCCCGAGCGGGTCGACGACACGGCCGAGCAGGGCCTCGCCGACGGGCACGCTCGCAACGCGGCCGGTGCGTCGCACGGGCTCGCCCTCCGTCACCTGCTCCCACTCGCCGAAGAGCGCCGCGCCGACGTCGTCCTCCTCGAGGTTGAACGCCAGCCCGATGACGCCGTGCTCGAGCTCGAGCATCTCCATCGCGACGGCGTTCTCGAGCCCGTAGATGCGGGCGATCCCGTCGCCGACCTCGAGGACGGTGCCGACCTCGGCGAGATCGGTCGCGACGTCGTACTGCTCGATCCGCTGACGCAGGATCGACGTGATCTCTTCAGGGCGCAGCTTCAAGTTGGTCTCCTAGCTCCTCACGAGTTCCTGACGAAGTCGTTCCAGTCTCCCGCGCACGCTCGCGTCGACGCGATACGAGCCCGCCTGGAGCACGATGCCGCCGACGAGCTCGGGGTCGACGCTCCGCGTCGCCTCGACCTTGCGGCCGGCCGCCTTCTCGATCTGCGTGACGATGGCCCGCGCCTCGTCGTCGGTCAGCTCGCGCGCCGTCGTCAGCTCGACCGTCAGACGCTGCTCCAGCCGCGCCATCAGCCGCTCGAACTCGCCCGCGATCTCCTCGATCTCGCCGGCCCGGCCCTTCTCGGCCGTGACGAGGAGGAAGTTCTTGAACAGCGGTTCGTCGTCGCCTGCGAGGTCGGCGAGGATGCGCGCCTTCGCCGACGACTCGAGCTGCGGGTTGCGCAGCACGGAGCGCAGCTCCGGCGTCTGCTCGACCGCGGCCGCAAAGTCCGCCAGCGCCTCGTGCACCTGCGCGAGCCGGCCGGCCCCCTGCGCCGCCTCGAACAGCGCCTCGGCGTAGATGCGGTGCGCGACCGCCAAGCTAGACGGCCTCCTCGAGGCGCGAGAAGTCGAGTCCCTCGAGCGCGCCCTCGATCAGCTCGCGGTCACGGTCGGTGTCGAGCGCGCGGCCGACGACGACGGAGGCGGCCTCGAGCGTGAGGCTCGCCACCTCGGCACGGATCTGCTCGAGCGCGCGCCGTGTCTCGGCCTGGATCTCCTTCCGCGTCTCCTCGAGCCGTCTCTGGCGCTCCTGCTCGGTCTCCTCGCGCATGCGCAGCTCCATCGACTCGCGCGTGCGCCGCGCCTCCGCGAGGATCTGCTCCGCCTCGGTGCGCGCCTCGCCGATCAGCTGCCGGTGGTCTTCGAGCAGCTTGCGAGACTCCTCGCGCGCGTGGTCGGCCTCCTCGAGCGAGCGGCGGATCTGCTCGCGCCGCTCGTCGATCAGCCGCTGGATCGGCCCGAACGCGTAGCGCTTCAACACGAAAAAGACGATCACGAAGAAGACGATCGTCCAGATCATCAGACCCGGGATGATCTTGGTGAGCGGGCTGCTGGCTGCGAGCATCAACCTGAGACGAGCACGAACCCGAGGAACCCGCCGACGAGTCCGTAGAACACGACGGCCTCCGTGAGCGCGAACCCGAGCCACATGATCCCCTGCAGCTCGCCGCGCAGCTCCGGCTGGCGCGCAACCGACTGGATCATCGACGCGAACACGGTGCCGATGCCGATGCCGGCGCCGAGCGAGCCGAGTCCCATCCCGAGGCCGAAGCCGAGCGCCTTGCCGGCCTTGACGACATCGCCGGATGCAATCAGTAGGTGAAGCACGGACCTCCTCCTTCGTATCAGTGCGCCGGCTCGATCGCCGAGCCGATGTAGATGGCGGTCAGAGCGGCGAAGATGAACGCCTGAATGGTGACGACGATCACGAGCTCGAAGGCGTAGAAGGCGATCCCGATCGGGAACGAGATCGGCACCGCGATGTAGAAGGTGATGCCGCTGAGGATGAAGATCAGGCCGATCGAGACGAGGATGAGCATGTGTCCGGCGAGCATGTTCGCGTAGAGCCGGACGCTCAGGCTGACCACGCGGAACACGTGCGAGATCGTCTCGAGCAGCGCCATGAACGGGACCATCGGCTTCGGGACTCCGGCCGGCACGAAGCTCTTGAAGTAGTGGATGCCGTTCCATCGGATGCCTTCGATGTGGGTGAACACCACGCTGAAGAGGGCGAGCACGAGCGTGACCGAGAGCTGCGAGGTGACCGCGTAGATGCCCCACGTGGGCACGCCGTGCCACTTCTGGCCGGTGAGCGGAAGTGGGATGAAGCCGAGGATGTTCATCGTCCAGATGAAGAGGAAGAGCGAGGCGACGTACGGGAACCACGTCCCGATCGCCTTCGCCGGCA
>DASPSY010000068.1:0-3364 GCA_035623685.1 Gaiellaceae bacterium | reverse complement strand
TCCGACGAATGAGGCTCATGGCTCGACGAGCCCTTTGAGCTGGGCGAGGTGTGCAGGTCCGATGCCGGGTACGGCGTCGAGCTCGTCGACCGACGTGAACGCACCGTGCTGCTGGCGGTAGTCGAGGATCTTCTGCGCGGTCACCGGCCCGATCCCTGGCAACGAGTCGAGCTGCTCGAGCGTCGCCGTGCTCAGACTGACCGGGCCCGAGGCTGCGATCAGGCCCGTGCTTCCGGCACCGGTCAGCGCGACCGCTGCGCTGCCTCGGCGGGGGACGACGACCTGCTCGCCGTCCGCAATCGGCGCGGCGAGGTTGACGAGCTCCAGCTGCGCGCGCCGGGTCGTCCCGCCCGCCCGCGCGAGCGCGTCGGCGACGCGCGCACCGTGAGGGAGTCGGTACAGGCCCGGTCGCCGCACCGCGCCGACGACGTCGACGTAGAACTCAGTGGTCTGGGCCGGCGCCGCACGTGCAGGAGCCGTCGGGATCGGCGGAGGTGGCGCGGCGTGCGAGCGCCCGAGGAGGTGTGTGGCGAGCACGAGGAGGCCGAGCACAGCGACGGCGCCGACAACGAGTTGACGACGGGTCAGCTGCAGCTCGTGCACTGATGCGAGTGTGGCCACGCCGGTGCGACGGCCGTTTGCCGTCTTCGCGCCAAAACGTCGGCGCGGTCGTGCGACGCGATCAGCCGACGACGAGGTTCACGAGCTTGCGCGGCACGACGATCGTCTGACGGATCTCGCCGCCGTTCAGGTGCGACTGGACCTTCGGCGACTCCTTCGCGCGGGCTACGAGCTCCTCGTCCGAGAGATCGGCCGAGACCTGCAGGCGGTCTCGCACCCTCCCGTTGACCTGCACGACCAGCTCGAAGGTGTCGCTGACGAGCAATGCCGGATCGGTCTCGGGCCAAGGCGACTCCCAAAGCCGCTCGTGTCCGAGCCGCTCCCAGAGCTCCTCGGCGATGTGCGGCGCGTACGGCTGGATCAGCGAGACGGCGGTCTCGGTCGCGAACCGGCTCGCGGGGTCCTCAGGGGCCCGTGCGATCTCGTTGACCAGTTCCATCACCGCCGCGATGGGTGTGTTCATCACGAACCGGCGGCCGATGTCGTCGGTCACCTTGGCGATCGTCTGGTGCGCTTTCCGCGCGAGCGGTGTGTCGCCGAATCCGTCGACAGGCGAGTCGGGAGCCTCGAGCGCTATTCGCCACAGCCGCTGGAGGAAGCGGATCATTCCCTCCATCCCGTCCTCGTGCCATTCGACGTCCTGGTCGACCGGCCCGAGGAACGGACACCAGAGGCGAACCGTGTCGGCGCCGTAACGGTCGACGAACGGCTGCGGGTCGACGACGTTCCCGCGCGACTTCGACATCTTCGCGCCGTCGCGGTAGACCATCCCCTGGGTGAACAACCGCGCGAACGGCTCTCGGAACCCGACCAGGCCCATGTCGTTCATCGCCTTGACGAAGAACCGCGCGTACAGCAGATGGAGGATCGCGTGCTCGACGCCTCCGATGTACTGGTCGATCGGGAGCCAGTAGTCGACCACCTCGCGCGCAAACGGCGCGTCGTCGTTCGAGGCGTCGCAGTAACGGAGGAAGTACCACGACGAGTCGACGAACGTGTCCATCGTGTCTGTCTCGCGACGCGCCTCGCCGCCGCAGCGGGGGCAGTCCACACGCACCCAGTCCTCCGCGGCCGCCAGCGGCGAACGTCCCTTTGGCAGGTAGTCGTCGACGTCGGGGAGGAGCACGGGAAGCTGGTCCTCCGGCACCGGGACGATTCCGCAATCGTCGCAATGGACGACCGGGATCGGGCAGCCCCAGTACCGTTGTCGAGACAGCAGCCAGTCGCGGAGCCGGAAGGCGATGGCCGGCCGAGCCGCCTGCCGCGTCTCCAGCCACTCGACGATCGCGGCCTTAGCCTCCGGGCTCGACATGCCCGAGAACTGGGCCGAGTTGACGAGGCGCTCGTCGTCGGTGTGCGCGGAGAAGGCGCCCTCCTCGCGGGTCTCGCCGTCCGACGGGACGACGACCGTCCGGATCGGCAACTCGAAGCGCGTCGCGAACTCGTAGTCGCGCGCGTCGTGGGCGGGCACAGCCATGATCGCGCCGGCCCCGTACTCCATCAGCACGTAGTCCGCGACCCAGACGGGCATCCGCGAGCCGTCTGCCGGGTTGATCACGAAGCGGCCGGTCGGGACGCCGTCCTTTTCCTTCGTCTCCCGCTCGACCGCCGACCGGGCCGCCGCGACTCGCACGTAGTCCAGGACCTCCTGCTCGTTCGGCGTGCCCTCGACGAGCTCGGCGACGAGTGGATGCTCGGGTGCCAGCACGAAGAAGGTCGCGCCGAAGATCGTGTCCGGCCGCGTCGTGAAGACCGGGATGTCGATCTCCTCACCGTCGACCCGAAAGACGAGCTCTGCGCCCTCGCTGCGTCCGATCCAGTTTCGTTGCATCGTCAGGACGCGCTCCGGCCACCACTCGAGCGTGTCCATCTCGTCGAGCAACGCGTCGGCGTAGGCGGTGATGCGGAACAGCCACTGCTCGAGGTTCCGTGACTCGACGATCGCGCCGCAACGTTCGCAGTGTCCGTCGATCACCTGCTCGTTCGCGAGCACCGTCTGGTCGTTCGGGCACCACTTCACCGGCACTTCCTTCCGGTACACGTGCCCGTGTTCGTAGAACCGCAGGAACAGCCACTGCGTCCAGTGGTAGTAGCTCGGCTCGTGCGTCGCCAGGACCCGGTCCCAGTCGAATGCCCAGCCGAGTCGCTCCATCTGCGCGCGGATGCTCGCGATGTTCCGCGGGGTGGACTCGCGCGGGTTCTTGCCTTCCTGGATCGCCGCGTTCTCGGCGGGCAGGCCGAACGAGTCGAATCCCATCGGCCGCAGCACGCGGAAGCCGTGCCGGCGCCGGAAGTGCGCGACGACCTCGCCCAGCATGTAGTTGCGGACGTGGCCCATGTGCAGCTCGCCGCTCGGATAGGGAAGCATCTCGAGCACGTAGGTCTTGTCGCCCCGTGCCTCGCCCGGAGCGGGGTTCTCGACGTTGAACGCGCGGACGTCGCGCCAGATCCGCTGCCACTTCGCCTCGATTGCCTGTGGGTCGTATCGCTCCATCGCTCTTTCCAGGTACAAAAAAGCCTCTCGGGCGAGAGGCTATGGGGAGTTCGCGCGGCTCGCGCCGCGATCGCTCCCTCGGTCTACAGAAGCAGCTCCGTCATTTGCCATGACTGTAGCAAGCGGGTTAGCGTCGCGCCGTTCACCGAAGAAGGGAGTGTGATGGCCGGTTACACGGTGCAGAAGCTGACCGAGGTCGAGGACCAGGCGCCGAACTTCGGCTTCGACCCGGAGATCTACAGCATCCGG